>NZ_JAVIMC010000135.1:0-128539 GCF_031196995.1 Acinetobacter sp. 12966 | reverse complement strand
GATTCAGCGGACGCTTACGAACATTAAGAGTTTTAACAGAGATAACGATACTGATTCAGTGATTAGTAAAGACTCTGCTAAAGACAAAGATGATGGTTCACTTGATAATGCAGTACACGTTTAGATCTAAATAAAATTAGGGTTCAGGCCATGAACCCTTTTACTTTTATTAAGAATAAAAGCCATAATTATTTTGAATTAAATTAGCTTAGAGATAATATTTAAATTAAATAATCACTCAACTATTCATTTAATTATTACAAAAGTATGATTAAAACAAAAAAAACACTTTGATTGTTAAAATTTACATAATGTATCAGTCGAGCCTTTATTATTATCGATACGAATAATAAAAAAGGAGACTAATATGTCAAAACGCCATATTTTAAAAGAAGTGAATGCTAAAAGTATGTGTGGTATGGAAATCGTTGTTGAACAAATTTATGAAAAAAACTTTGTTGATGCTGCAGTAGAGCAGAATTGGTTACCACTTTCTAAAATTGTGATTTCAGATAAGGTCATTAATTTAGATCAGGATAATAGCTTTGCTCATCCAAGAACAGGCAAAGTCTTTAAAGTCCTTAATTCCTAATGGTTCGTAGCCAGCAAGTAAGCTTTTATATATCTAAGTGATGGAGGCGAAATATAGATATATTTCGCTTCAATGCATTAACTGAAAGCTAATTTTCTGACATACATGATTTAATTGAGAGAAATTGCATTTCTTAACTCGTGATTAGTCTTCGAATAGGTTAATTTATTTATGAAGTTTTTAACTATGTACTGATTTTTTATGTTAATTGAGATAGAAACTCATCCACTTGAACCATTTTTACCCCCAAATGCCCGTTTATTAATGTTGGGTAGTTTTCCACCACCGCGTAATAAATGGAAGATGGATTTTTTCTATCCAAATTTCCAAAATGACATGTGGCGTATTTTTGGTTTGATCTTTTTCCAAGATAAAAACTATTTTTTAAGCGAAAACCAAAAAAATTTTAATGAAGAACGTATTCGAAGCTTCTTAATTGAAACTGGTATTGCAATCTTTGACACGGCTTATCAAATTAAGCGATTGAAGGGGAATGCCGCAGATAAATTTCTTGAAATAGTAACACCGACAGATCTTGCTACTTTGCTACAGCAGATACCACTTTGTCAGACCATTATGACCACTGGCGATAAAGCGACTGACACTTTAATTTCAGTTTTACCAGAACACACCGAAAAACCTCTTATAGGAACTTCTACGTCTACTTACTTTGCTGAACGAAATATTGATTTATACCGTCTACCATCTTCTTCTAGAGCCTATCCATTAGCGCTAGAAAAGAAAGCAGAGGCTTATCAAAAATTCTTTAAAGAGATTGGTATTCTATAAATAAAACCAAATTACTCTCACATCATCCATTCAACCGGCAAATATGAAACTGCCTTAATCATGGTACGTTGGAAAAGACTCGTATCTGGGTCTTTTTCGTATTCAACCACTTTTCCATTAGATTGATAGTCTAACCAAACAATTTGGCCTTCACTATTTAACTTAAGTTGATAGGCGACTTGAGGTAAATGTTGATCAAGCATGACTGAAATTTGAGCTTGTAATTGACTCGACTCAATAACAAGACCGACCTCAGTATTTAAGTAAGTTGAACGTGGATCGAAGTTAAACGAACCAATAAACACTTTTCCGTCTACATCAAAAAATTTGGCATGCAAGCTCGATTTATTTTTACCTTTTGCAGGGATTACACTTCCAGTCACCACTTCATACCATGTTCTGCGTCTGCGTTCTAAAAATGGCTTAAACTCAAATAGTTCCACTCCGCTTTTAAGCATTTCAACTCGATATTGACTATAAAAAGCATGCACAATTGCCACGTCATTTGCAGCAAAAGAATTGGTTAAAACTCTGACTTTAACACCTTGTACCTTGAGTTGTTTTAAGTAGTAAGTGCCTTGTTGTGTAGGAACAAAATAAGCTGAAGCCAATTCGATATGCTGCTTTGGTTCCCCCATAATCTTCATGACTTGGCCATAGAGCATCTCTTCTTTGGAGGCTAGCCCTAATATTTTTTTAGGCGAATCTGCAACAAAGTACGCTTTTGACCACTGGATTGGATAGTGCTCTAAAAGTTCTTTTAAATAGCTTTGAGCATCGTAAAGCTTATCTTCGGTTTGAGTATGATTTTCACTTTCATGAATTAAATCATGGTAGTGCTGCCGTAATGATTGTAAGTGATGTATGGCACATGTACCCACTAGCTCAGTAGCATTTTGGCTTAAATCACTTTGCCAAAAATCATTAAAGACGGACTGTGCATGTTGTACAGTATGTCCATAAAATAAAATATCTAAATCTGTAAACTGAAACTTACTACTTGCGTCAAAATATTCACTACTAATATTTCGACCACCCGTTACGGCAATCACACCATCTGCAATAATTAATTTATTATGCATGCGATGGTTCACTTTCTTGAACCGGAAAATATAGTCTAAAATTCTTAAATATCTAAACTTGTAGGGATTGAATAATCGAATTTCAAAGTTAGGATGGTGTAGAAGGCTTCTTAGAACACCATCAAGTTTTACTCCATTCTGATCGTCAATGAGTAACCGAACTTTTACACCACGATCTGCCGCCGTTAGTAACTCGTGCAGCATTAAGTTTCCAACAAAATCATTTGTCCAAATATAATATTGTAAATCGATTTTTTCTTTTGCATTTCTAATGAGATACATACGAGAAGCTATACTGATAAAGGCATCATCTAATGCCACAAAAGCAGTCAGTCCTTGTTCTGTTTTTTTTGTAGCTTGCTCATCATTTAACCAATTAAAGCTATTCGTCACTGTATCATTCTCATCAGGGTCGTATGTACCTTTATACGATGGTGTATTTTTAAAGCCCCAAGCATCTAATGCCATACTACTGTAATGCTGATATAGTTGATTAATCATGTAAGCTTTGAAGTCGCATCCAAGATAAACACATCACAGCATTTTTATATTCAATTTATATGTCAAAATTTATATTAAACTCTACAAATACTATCAGCCGAGCCTCAACGCTAGCAATTCCATAATATTTATAGGAGGTTCTAAGAAAACATATCCATTTAAAAATATAAAGTTAAATTTAACCATTTTAAACCTAATGCTATATTTAATATTATTTTTCTAAGGATGCTTGAGATGAGTCACGTGGGTTCTTGTCTATGCAATGAAGTTAAATTTTCAATTACTAATAAAATAAACACAGTCTATCACTGCCACTGTAGTCTTTGCCGTAAACAAACCGGAACCGGGGCAAATGCAGCAACATTAGTAAGCAAAGATAAATTTGAGTGGTTGTCAGGTTTAGAACTTGTCCGCACTTATAAAAAAGAAACAGGCTTCACATCTTCATTTTGCAGCCAATGTGGATCACCAGTGCCTAACTTAGTAGGTAACACTCAGTTTATGTGGATCCCTTTAGGTCTTTTAGATCAAGAGCTTACCGTATTAAAAAAACTTAACTTTTGCATTGTTTCAAAGTCAAATTGGGCCAATACAATTGCGGCTAATGAATCTTATAATCAACTTCCAACTTTGGATGAACTAAAAATATTTTTTGGTTAATGTAGTTTTCATCTACAAAATGAGACTTAGTTTGCATTATTTTGATTTTTTTCGGGTGGTTATGCTTGCAGCTTTCACAAAAACACATTAATTACAATTGGCACTACAACAATTACATTAGCAAACATGATATCTATCATACTTCCTTAATAGGCTGAGTGAGTAGTTTAACGATAAAAGGGAGAAAATAGAGATGCCACAATATTTAATCATCGCTGAGAATGTGTATAAAAAAATTGAGGACAAAAATTTATTTTCAGAAAGCTCAGCAGAGAACTTAAATCATTTAGTTGGTGCAATCCGTAACGAAATTAAAGGAACCAAGTTTGAACTTAAATATAATTTTATAGATTTTGAAGAATGCTTAACCAAACCATTAGAGGAATGTGCCATAAAGTTAGACATGAGCCTGATGCCAAAATATAAAAATAAAGATGAATATATTCTTTGGCTTGCGGGTTTTATTGAAAGAATCACAACAGGAGGTGAGGTGAAACTTCCCCCAATCTCAAAATTTATTCCTCCAGATTTTAAGTTTACTTATGAAGAACCCCTCAAAGTATCATCTTCTACAGGGGATGATGGAGAGATGATCATTAATTATTTCAAGTCAGATGCTTTTACTAAAATTATAAAAGAAGAAAAGTAAGTATATAAAAAATATAGAAGTGATCATCCACTACACTTCTATATCTCGCTGTAAATTCAGCATCCGCCTACTGGGGCGGTTTTTTTTAAAACTTAAATAACCTCCTTATGGAAATCAAAAAAGCTATTGCAGGTACTGAGCTAAAGTTTTTATATAACTTTGTCAACTTCGAAGGTTCTATTGTTAGTATAAAAAATAAACTACCTATTAGATTAGATATGAGCTTGATTCCGAAGCATAAAAGCGAAGATGATTTTATCTTATGGCTGGCAGACTTTATTGATCGCATCACTATAGATACAAGCAAAGGTATTCATTAAAGAAAGCTTATGCTCAGGCAAAAGTATTTGAGAACAATCATATTTAAACTTATTTTCAATCACCAAATCGTAATAGATAAAGCATCTAAGGTTCTTGTCTAGTGGCTGAATTCATATCATGCCGAACTCTGCTTATATTTTCATAAATGACTTTACGCATTCTATTTACTGCGCCTAATGGCTTATGCTCAGGTAAAGCATGCCACGGTGTAAAAGATAAATTTTCGCAGAAGTTGTTTTGTTCTGGTGTATCAAAGTCTTGCTTTGGTATGTGAATAGTCGCCACTTGATAAAAAGGAGCTTTATTTTCATCCCATTCTGTCATTGCATCTTCTACCAACATTTGACTTGAAATACGTGGCTGAATAAGAAACTCCATACAGGCATCGGTATTTTGCAAAGTATTCTTTAAAGCTTCTCTTAAGAAATCATGACTAGGATTTTTAGGTAGATTATTTGGCTGCATTGAACAAGCACGAACTGAATATTTAACCGCTTTTCGGTCATTACCTAGCCCTAACTGATAGGGAACCATAGACCAGTAACGCGCATAGAGTGGGTTTGCGATTTGTGAATTACGTGCTCCGAGTGCATTCACAGTTCCTTTAATACCTAATGCAAATGGAATATGAAATTTTCTGATCATATTATGGCTATTCACATCATTCATAAAAGAAAGATATCGTTTAGCATCATTCGCAAAAAAGACCGGATGATTAATCATAATAAAATCTTGCGTGGTTGCTTGTTTTTCACTTTCTAAAATTTTCTGTCCTGATACACCTAAAATTTTTATTGCTATTCCGCGTGCATCTTTGTCTATGTCGGCACTAGAGGCGTCATTAGAAGCATTTGAAAAGCGAATCCATGCTTGATAATTTTGATCTGGAATAAACATTCCTTTAGCAAACTGAGCTGGCATATTTTTTAAAACATGAAATTCAGCACGAACGCACCCATGTGCTTTAGGGTGAGCGTCACGCAAAGCATTTCCAGCCGTATATTGTTCACGAATTGACTTTTCAATAACTTGAGATATGTTATGGGCTATTGCTTCTTCATTAGGCTGTAATTTTTCTCCTAATGCTGGGTCGATCTGCGTATAAGAGATACTTTCTGAAGAATTCTTTACCAGTGGCGTTGTTTGGGAATATAAAGTTTCACTACAACCTGATAATACAAATGCAAGAGGAGTAAATAAAAACAAACCCTTAAAATTTATAGGCTGCATGAAATTTTCCATTTATTATCTCCTTAGTACAAAAATATTTTAGAATAATATTAAGTATCCTGTGTAAATTTATTTTGGCCTTTATAAAAAATAAACTGTAAATAATTTAAATGTCATTGTTACTTATCTGAACAATAAAATAAAAATTATTATTTAATATAAAACCTCTTAATACATTAAGAGAATGACGTCATGATAACTAATCGACAAAATGTGCAAAATAATACTAACACATCACTTCATCCAATCACTCAAAATACACTTATTGATCGGTTTAGTCCTATTTATTGGAGAATAGACGGTCCACAAACAATGTCTTTTGCTATTACCAATTATGGAAATGGATTTGAAGCATCTTTTAGATCACGCATGACAACGGATTTGGCAGGAATTACTTGGGATTCTTATGATTCTAAAGATCATAAATTTTTAGCGTATGAAACCAAGTATAGCTATACAGGTATGGTATGGGACTTTGATATTGAACTGTCTCCCTCTATGCCTGTTTTAAATAATGGGGCACTAACCCCAACTTTAACGGTTTACTATAACGACAATGGCGTAGATAAAATTGCATATATTGTTCTATTTAATTACGCAAATAATCCTTCATCACGAACGGCACATATTCATATTAACTGGGATACAGTAAAAGCAGGCTTCTCTGCTACAGATAGCTTTCCAGTTACCAATATTCAGCGAATTTCATTTTCAGCTTTTACAAGCAGCTATAACGCACACTCATCATTGCCTCTCAGTCAAGCAGAAGATGGCTATATTCGTATTACCAATTCAGTTGTAACAGGGGCAAATGCCAAGTTAAATCTAAGCCAAGTTGTAGTACCACAGCATAATTATGGCATCTGTACAAGCTATGATGACCACTATGATTTAAATCCTCAGCGCTTAGTCAACAATATGGTGACTTTGGGATATAAAGATTTGGTCAATCACTATTGTGGAATGTCGCACTATCCTGAAATGACGTGGAAAAGCGATATTAATAAATGGCAAATACCAGATACATTGGTGACAGGCGAGACGGTTGTTAATTCATGTACTCGTAAATGGCATGAAAAATATGCCCAAGCTTTGCATAATGCCAGTATGCAACCTATCTTTGGGGTCAGCTTTGAAATGTATTCCTTGGGAGCTAATGAATATTGGGCACAGCGTGACTGGAACAGTAATTTAGGTAAAACAGGCTATCAACCACCGAGCTATTTTTTTAGTTTAAGTCATCAAAATGCTTTGGCATATCTACATAAAGTCTTTATTGAGTTTGCAGATGCAATGGTCGTAGGGGGATGTGATGTAAACATGCAAATTGGTGAACCTTGGTGGTGGTATAACACTGACACCAATCTACCTTGTGTGTATGACTACCCAACAAAATTGGCTTTTAATGCAGATACAGGTTTATATGCACCAGATTTGGGTACAATTTATGAAGCAATGAATAAAACAGGAACGCCATATGATGAGTTTAAAACATGGCTTAGAAATAAGTTAGGACAAACCTGTCAAAATATTCGTACCGTGATCAAAGCAAAATATTCTAGTGCTAAAGTTAGTCCTCTTATTTTCTTTCCTTCCATTCAATCTCCAATTCAGACATTAGCTACTTATATTAACTATCCAACCCAGCACTACTTATATCCTAATTTTGATTACATGATGACAGAAGCTTATGACTGGTTGCTAGAAGCTCGCTTAGACTTGGCACATCAGGCAGTTTCCCAAATTCCTATACAAGGGCTAGGCTATCCTGCCAATAAAGTCATTTATTTATCTGGTTTTGTTCCCGATGCCTCTATTGCCTATATTTATGGTTTTGATAAAACCAAGCCATATCGAACACCGATCTGGCAACGAATTTTTGGTGACATGAAAAATAATGTTTCTCTTGGGTTGATGAAGCAATTTATCTGGGCCTATCCACAAGTTATGTTTGATTCGATTACGATCGATACCACTCAAGCCCCAAATGGCTTCTTTGTTGAAAATACGCTTTATTCGCCAATTAGTGATAACACACCATATCCACCAGATATTTACCTATAAGTAAACACAAACCATTTATAAGATAAGTGATTTGATAGAAAACCTCTTCAAGTAAGAGGTTTTCTTCTTTTTGAAACATAGGCTTGCTTAGACGTACCTGACTGGCTATGCTGTGATGGATTGTCATGAAAGCCAATTTTAATTTAAGCAAAATTAAACTCTTGTATTAGCGTTACATAATCTATTTTGCTCGACTATAAATACCGAATGATTTAAAGGAAACCCAAAGATGAAATCTCGTGCAGCTGTCGCCTTTGCCCCAGGAAAACCTTTAGAAATTGTTGAAGTTGATGTTGCACCACCTCAAGCTGGTGAAGTTTTAATAAAAATTACCCATACAGGCGTATGTCATACAGATGCTTTTACATTATCTGGCGATGACCCAGAAGGTGTTTTTCCTGCCATCTTAGGTCATGAAGGCGCAGGTGTTGTGGTTGAAGTGGGTGAGGGCGTAACAAGCGTTCAACCGGGTGATCACGTAATTCCGCTTTATACAGCCGAATGTAAAGAATGCTTATTCTGTAAATCAGGTAAAACTAACTTATGTGTTGCGGTACGTGCTACTCAAGGTAAAGGTGTAATGCCAGATGGCACCACACGTTTTTCATATAATGGCGAACCGATTTATCACTACATGGGGTGTTCAACCTTTAGTGAATATACGGTAGTTGCTGAAGTATCTTTAGCTAAAATCAATCCTGAAGCGAATCACGAACAAGTTTGCTTACTAGGTTGTGGCGTAACTACAGGTATTGGTGCCGTACATAACACAGCTAAAGTACAAGAAGGTGATTCTGTTGCTGTATTTGGCCTAGGCGGTATTGGTTTGGCTGTTGTACAAGGTGCACGTCAAGCGAAAGCAGGGCGTATTATTGTCGTAGATACAAACCCAGATAAATTTGAACTAGCTAAACAGTTTGGCGCTACAGATTTCTTAAATCCAAAAGATTATGACCAACCAATTCAGCAAGTGATTGTAGAAATGACAGGCTGGGGCGTTGATCATTCATTTGAATGTATTGGTAACGTCAATGTTATGCGCTCGGCTCTAGAGTGCGCACATCGTGGTTGGGGGCAATCTGTTATTATTGGTGTAGCTGGTGCCGGTCAAGAAATCTCGACACGCCCATTCCAGTTGGTTACTGGCCGTAAATGGCTAGGAACAGCATTTGGTGGTGTAAAAGGCCGTTCACAACTTCCTAAAATGGTTGAAGATGCCATGAAAGGTGAGATTCAACTTGAGCCTTTTGTAACGCACACTATGCCTTTACAAGACATTAATACCGCTTTTGATTTAATGCATGAAGGTAAATCAATTCGTACTGTCATTCATTTCTAAATAAAATAAAAAGGGCTGTGATTCAGCCCTTTTTTACGATTTACAGTTTTATCTTAAATGGCATTACCGCACATGTCTGTTGTGCCCTGAGGGTAGCTAAACTGTAGCGCATTACGGTCAGTAATGAGTTCATTAGACAACTCTTGTCCAAATAATTGTTCAGCATCTATTGATATAGCACTTGAGACAGAAAAGCTTATATTCTCAAGTGGAGCGGGTAAAGTAGATTTATATCCCTGATCAACACCGTTTACGATAAAGCCAACCTGCTTAGTGTTTTGATTAATATATATGCCTAATCTCTGGTATCCATTTGAACTATTTGTCATGTTTTGACCCTTATAATATGGATTGTCAGGCCCGCTATTATCACTAAGTCGATAAGCTACAGAATAGTATAATCTAGCAGGATTCTCACCAAAATCTGGATCATAAGTGCCCATATTAAACCAATAGTTGGACCTAACTGTATAGCCATTATTTGTTACGCCATTAAAACCAATGGCAGAGGAGTAATAAGCAGAATTACCAAGTGATGAGTTCCCAAGAGCTGAGGTTGGAATCTTAAGCTCCATTTCAAATGCAATAATCCCTGTGTGAGGTATTATTAAATCACCAATGTCATTAGTCGAATTAAGACTAGCTTTACTTCTAGCTACATACTCTACAGTACCATACTCATTTTCTGGCATAGGCTCTACTTTAAGACTAAATTTTTGGCCCGTTACCAATGGGAATATTTTCATAGACCAATAGTCAGAGTGTTCATTATTCCAAAGATCATAATCTTCTTGAGTCGCGTCAAAATTATATTTGCAGACTGGGGCAGAGGAATTAAGGGAATTCGTTTGAGCTAATAGCATCTGTGGTGCTAATTTTTCATTCTTTGTAGTGGATGAAATGCTTTTAGATGCTACTTTTTGGCTAGATTCATTACCCAGTGCTGTATTGGTATTATCAGAAGATACTTCATACATTGCCCAACATAATGTCACTGCACTAACAGCAATTAAGCCTATTTTTTTCATAAATGTTCCTATCGAGTTAAGTATTAAATTTTTAGAAAGTAGCGATAAAGCAAAATTTATTATTAATATTTAAATATTTGAAATTATGAAGTTTATAAACTATTGAATATGATTAATCATATTCAATAGTTACAGTAGCCATTGCACGCACTTTACCAGCAGTCACATTTGTTGCTGTTTGATAGTAGCGAGCAGTCATCGGTACGTTATATTGAATTGTCTGGTTAGAAGACAATGTACCTAAGGCTAATTTGTCACCTTTTTTGATGACCTGATTTTTATTTTGATAATTCCAGAGTAACTGTACACCTACGCCGTTTGCTTTTTCAGATGCGGCAGCCGTATTTGCCAATACCTGATTGTTTGTTCCATCTTGGGTAAAGTCGTAAGTTAAACTAATGAGATTTTTCTCTTCGTAACCTGTTGGGTTGATACCGCCATTACAGAGAATGTTCATATCAAAGGTTTGTTCACCTTGAGTAGAACCAACACCTTTGAAGCCAGCCTTTGTAACTGTTGGTAATTGTACAACTTTATTAATATTACCTTGAATTTCACATGAAGATGATGCAATTGTAATGGCATTGGCATTGACAGTACTTGTTAAGAAGGGTTGATTAGGAAAGCCCCGAATATAATAACTACTATACCTGCCTGGTACTAAGGTTCCAGAACCTGTTTGTGGGGCAATTTTAATAATTTCTACCACAAAGTAACCTGATGCTAAATAACGTCTACCAGATATTCCTCCACGTACATAAGGATAATAGCCAGAAAAATTAGTATTATTCTCGGCTTCACGATATAGGCGAATACCAATACCGGGAATATTAGTAGTATAAATGCTATTGCCTAAAGGGCTTAAAGGATAAGCTTGGGTTAATTCTGCAACTACTGCATCACTATAGTCACAGTACCAAGCTTCTGTACTAGTACGACTAATAGGAAAAGTCGCTTTTCTTAAAATAGCACCGACTGGGTCGCTTGGACGCACAACAACACGCCCCACAGCCATAAGGACGTCATTTTTTTCATAATCATATATACGACAGGCAGCCTTAGCCTCGCCATAAATCCCAAGACCAGCGGTAAATAGAGCACCCGTTAATAATATTCTTTTCATTTGCAGACAGCCTCAGTCATTACCATGCTTTGTTGCTTATTTTGCAACTGATTACTGATGTTGTACTCAACAGAACAACGTTCATTGCTTTCATCGCCCCATTTCACATAGAGACGATCTTGAGCAAGTGGAGTACGTAAGTAAATCATACTACCTTGTGCAACAATACCGACAGCTTCATCTTTTTGGTTAAAGACTTGAGCTGCAAACGGTAAACTATTGCCATCTACAGTTTTACTATTAATGTAAACTGCATAACCAGTTTTAGTCGCAAAATCTACTTTAGCAATTGCGCCAGCAAAAGGTGCGATACGTTGACTTGTTTCTTCAAGCTCTACTTGGCTCGACATTTCTTGTGGGTCAAGGGTAATGTCATTAAGACGGTACGGAGTAACATAAGGAACTACCGCATAACCCGCTTTATTCACGCTCAAACCAACAGCATTATTAACTTTTGCTCCTGCAGCTTCTGGCGCATGCACAAGTACCATCGTTTGGCCTTGCTCAGGTCCAAATAAAATACCTTCTGAGTGTGCAACCACACTACCAGTTAAGCTAACCATTGCTTGTTGGTAAGAATCAGCCACACTATAAGAACCACCAACAGTTGTATAGTTGGTACGATAACGTCCATTTACGTTAAATGATGGATTTGAATAGTCCTGATGTGACATTGAAGCGCCGTAACTAAAGCGATCTCCAACCATACCACTTGCACCAACAGTACGACTGTCTTCAGAAGCAGTAACGTTAACGTTAACTGAATTCTTTTTGAAATCAATCGGGAACGATAATGTCATTAAATATTCAGTATCGTGTGTTTGATTGGTTGAGCCATATTCAACTTTACGGTTAATTGCAGATAAACCATAAGTTAAACCATGGAAGTTATTACTGTAACCAACCTGATATTGTTTAGTACTTTCACTACGGTTCCAATAATCAACCCAAGAACCTACTACATAGAAGTTACCCCAACCTTCAGGTAAACCTTGGTTTAAGGTAATTTGGAATTCACTACGTTGACGACCAGCAGAGTAGGTATTAATACCTTTTTCTTCAAAATCACGAATCTGTAGAGCATCACGTAATTTATAGAAGTTTTCTGTTGAGTAACGATAAGCTGCTAGTGTTAAGTTTGTGTTGGTTGGAGTAATTAACTTGCTATAACTTAAACGGAAACTTTGTCCTGACTGTGAAGACTGTTTTTCAAATTCAGCTTCAGAGTGGGTTACATCTAACGCCACGGCACCAATTGGTGTAGCAAAAGCGGCACCCAACAGTATAGCGGCATAATTTTCAGTTGCTTGTATGCCTGTATAACCTGTTAGGTAATTATTAATCCCTTGTTGATATTTACCTTGAACAACCCAAGGATCAATATCAATATCTGAATCACGGAACTGACCAATAGTTAAAGCATAACGATTCATGCCAGGACGAAGCATCTGCACAACAGATGCATAAGGCACAGCAAATTTCTGTATTTCCCCATTCGCTTCGATAACAGAAACTTCAATTTCTCCACCAAAACCAGTAGGGTAAAGGTCATTAATTTCAAAGTTACCTGGTGCTACTGTTGTTTGATAGATAAGTTGGCCTTGTTGACGAACTTCAACTTTTGCATTGGTTTTAGCATTACCACGAATACGTGGAGCATAACCCACCATACTATTTGGTAACATACGATCATCACTTGAGAAATCAATACCGCGATAACCATATGAATCAAATATTTCGCCGTTTGTAAAATTATCACCTAGTGTTAAGACACCTCGGTATTTCGGAAATGCTCTTTGTAAATATGTACTCGTTTCTTCGTAGCTTGACTTAGATTGATTTTCAGCAGGGGTATCCTGCCATTGCCACTGACCATTATGACGTAATTGCCAACCACCTAAATTCAACCCAGCAGTCACTCCCATAAACGCATTTGATGTTTCGCGTATATCGCCAGATTGATTAAAAGTCTTATAAGCACTACCGTTATAAGATAAAAATCCAGCATTAATACCACGATCCCATACACTTGGGTCGACATAGCCTTGCGCATTTTTTTGCAAAGCAACTTGCGGAATAGAAATATCTACACGTAAACGAGAGGTATCAAACTCATAAAATGCATTTTCAACCCACTCTTCAATTTTATAACAACTATTATTTTCTTTTTGAAGGGTAGTGTGTTTAGACAAAACATCTTGTTTAACGCCGTACTCAAGCAGGTTTGTTCCTGTGAAACAGGTTACAGCATTTTTATTTGGATCTAATGCTTTAAAGAACATACGACGTTTGCCAAACCATTGGCCATTTACATAAACGTCAACATTATATTCACCTGGTAAAACAGGATTACCATATTTAAAACGTGAAATATCAACTTTTTGAGCATCACCAATTAAAAAAGCAGAATCAAATTCAGCTTCCACTGGTGCACTCGCGGTTGTTTCTTCAGCATGCACGAATACGGGCATTGTCATTGTGACAACACCAGAAGCCAAGTAGTAACAAATATGGCGTTTTAATAATTTATAAGATTCTTGCCTTTTTTTTGGCATAACTAAGTCCGCCTACTCACATAATAGGTGCTTAAATTTATTAAAAAGATAAATCTGATTACTGAAGTTTTATTTGGTGTTCGACTCGACCACCATAGTCATTGACATTCATAAAACTCATATCTTGAAGATTGCCATTCTTAAGCTGAACAGACTCTTCAGAAAAAGGTTTAATCATTAAACCTTGAGGTAATAAATCAACTTTTTTATCACCTGCCTTTTGGTAAACAGAAGTCATCGTAATGTGGAAAGGAGTTGGATTTTTTACCGTTAAATTCTGACCAGATTTAACCCATTGAAGCTTATCTGCTGCTAAATTCGCATCTTCTTTAATTGAAGCCGGACGATAGAAGAATTTGATCCGGGAACGAATTGCAAGTTGTAAGAAGTTATCAGGTGTCGTATCTGCATTTTTTGAGGTAGGTCTTGGTGGAATATCCAAAACGTTTAACCACAAAACAGTTTCTTGCTTCTGGTTAAATTGAGAAGCATTTGGAAGGGCAGTAATACGAAGCGTCTGACTTTTTGTCGCTTCAACACGAGAAATTGGAGGAGCAATCATAAAAGGAACTTTTGATTGATCCGGAGTACTTTTTGGATCACCTTCATCAATCCAAGCTTGGACAAGTGCTGGTTTTGAACCGTTATTGCTAACTTGTAGCGTAACTTCTCTAGCATCCGACGGATAAATTACACGGGTGCCATGAATTACAATTTCTGCTTGAGCGGCAGGAGCAGCAACAGATGAAGCAAACGCCAAACCTAACAAAAAATTATAACTGTTCAATTTCATTTTTCGAGTTCTCAACCAAGAAAGATTCAGGAAAGTGCTACACAAAACAGGGTTTCCATGCGGACATAGAAACCCCGCTATCAATTAATTATTGATAGATAATTGTGTATTGAACAGAAGTAGTTACTTTACCAGCAGTAGAAGCACCAGTTGCATAGTATTCAGCATAGTAGTTAAGGTCAGCACTTGCACCTTCAGCTACGTCAACCCATTGAGAGTTAGCTTGAGCACCGTTTGCACCAGCAGCAAGTACTGGGATGAAGTTGTTGTTGCTACCTAAAAGTTGAACGTTAACGTTTTTAGCACCAGTAGCGTCTGTGTTAAGTAAACGACCAGTATTAAAGTCAACGTTAGCACCTGGTTCGAAGTAAGTAGCTACTTTACCTTCAGAACAGTTAGCTAATTTAATTTGGAAAGGAGTACGACCAGCAACATCCCCAGCAACAGCTAAAGTTTGTTTAGAAACAGTTGGAAGAGTAACTGTCAAGTCTTTACCACCGTTATTAACGATGTCACAAGTTTTGTCTGTAACTAAACCATTAATTGTAATTGTACCATCAGCAGCTTGAGCATTCGCAATCCCTACAACCGAAAGAGCAGCGATCAAAGCAAGTTTTTTCATAGTGTTTTCTCAAAGGTCTGGATAAAAGTTTAATTCCTTACTTTTCCAGTGTTTGACATCTTGAAAAGTAATGCCGCAATATTAACACTTCTTAAACAAAATGCAAACTACATCACATTATTTTTTCATATTTTTAATTTTAACACACAATTTATTTGGAATGTAGAGCTAGTATTTACAACTTATGCAGCTGTTTATAAAAGTTTTTTTGTTTTCTGAAAGAAAGATGCTATGTAAAAAAGTAAGTTACATAAGAACACTATGAAAATTGAAAAGAATTAAACAATTTATGTGAAAAATAAGCTTAAACTCTTAGAATACAATTATATAGAATAAACTGTGTATATGTATACAAAAAAATAGACAAATAGTCATTTTTGATGAAAAAGAGCTAACAAATCATCAATTCATAAAAATGTGCGATGAATTCGACAAATCACTCTTTTATCCAAGCTTACTAATGAAATAAGCTCAAATATTCTAGTTATAAGTTAGTGATAATTGATAAGTACAACCTTGTGATTAGAACCTATACTTTCAATACTAGTGTCCATTTTCTCAGTGTGTTGAGCTAATTTAAAAAGACTATCTTTATTTAAATATTCATTATCAAGTTTAATATTTAAATTATTTACATCAACACATTCTATCTCACTATGTTCTCTTGAACACGTATCTTCAACAATATTTCCTCTTATCATTATTGTGTTATTTGCATAACAAAATAGTGGGGAAGCGGAAAGCACCATCAAAACAAGAAGTTTAAATATATTATTTTTCATTTTATATACCTATTTATAAAATAGCTTATATATAGTTGATACATTATTTTTAATTTAAAAACAATCATTAAGCTTAAAATAATAAAAATTATTAATTTTCACGTGATATAAATCACATTAACCATTTTAAATAATGTAATAGTTAAAATTCTTAAACCATATTAATCCATGTAATTAGTTAAAAATTAAATAATTAATATAAATTATTGATATTTAATTAATTTTTAAAAAATAGATTAATAAATCAACTAAATGATATATGATTAAACATATAATTTACTTATTTGATTTATAATTTATGTTTCAAAATTATTACCGAGAAATAAAATATGGATTTTAATAAAAATGTGACCAAATATACATTATCGAAGCAATGTGTAATTAAATTTGCTTTATATTGTAGATCCTGAGTATATAAGATCTAATGAATTAGAATTTAGCATACACTTTAAATATTTTAGGAAAATGAACTAACGAAATATAATTCGTAGATTCCTTTGGATTTAGGTAGGAGAAAAGTTCAATAAAAATCAAACAAGCGATTATTAGCCGAACCTAATCATAATTTCTATTTAATTAGATTTATGAATACTATTTATTATGCATCAATAGCAACTTCAGAAGATGCTAGTGCTGAATTTAATTAGAATAAAGATTCATTCCACATAGCTAAAACGTACCACAATAGCTAGAAAGAGAAATAAGTACTACAAACAAATGAAGGATAGCTACCAAGCTATGGGTCAATATTGAATTATATGACTGTTCGTATAATGTATATTATGTTAAATAGGATATCTAAAGACTGTAGCCTACACAACACTGTTTGTAGCTACAGCTCAGCAACGTGAATTTCTACGATCATAATTCACGTTGCTGAGTATCCTAAGTAACATAATATAAGTTATGCAGAAATCAGACCGCTACTCGACTTGCGTATCAGTCGAGCTTACGCAAGTCTGCGTGGCTATGACTTCAATGTCTGGGTACATGAGGAAAATATCACCTATCGCTTCCCGCATAATTTCATCATCTAAAGCAAAAAATAAGCTGATTGGGAAACCTCCAGCAGCTTATTTTTTAAGATCGAAATGAAATTATATTAGCCTTTAGATATTCCTCCCCCTAAAGCTTTATAGAGTTCAATCAGGTTATTTAGTTTCATTTGCTCAAGTGCAAGTAAACCCTGCTGTGCTGCATAAGCAGAACG
Source organism: Acinetobacter sp. 12966 (assembly GCF_031196995.1). Lineage (NCBI taxonomy): Bacteria > Pseudomonadati > Pseudomonadota > Gammaproteobacteria > Moraxellales > Moraxellaceae > Acinetobacter > Acinetobacter sp. 12966. Next base: position 111,199 of record NZ_JAVIMC010000135.1, on the reverse strand, counting down.
TTGGGCATCTAAAACCGTAAAATAACTATCAACGCCCGCTCTGTAATGTGCCATCGATAGTTTATATGTTGCAGATGTGGCTGAAACTAAACGACGTTGAGCACCTAATCGTTCACCAATATGTGCATGTGTAGCAAGCGCATCATTAACTTCACGGAAAGCTGATTGAATGGCTTTTTCATATTTAGCTAAAGCAATTTTCTGGTCAGTTTCTGCAATTTTAATATTCGTTTTTCTTGTTCCCAAATCAAAAATTGGTAGATCGATACTAGGTCCAATTGACCATGCAAAATTACCAGTTTTAAATAAATCTTTAAGTTCAGTCGATGCATAGCCTGTAGAACCAGTAAGGCTTATGGTCGGAAACATACGTGCTTTCGCAGCCCCAATACTGGCCCCAGCTGCACGCAACTCATATTCGGCAACTTTAAGATCTGGTCGATGATTTAATAAATCACTTGGCAAACCTGCTGCAAAGTTTTTCTCAATGGTAATATTTTGAATAGAATGATCCGGAAGTAAATTCTGCGGAATAGAATAACCTGCTAACAAATCCAGTAAATTTTTTGCCTGTTGGATTTGAGTTTTATAAGTTGCAACATCATTTCGAGCAGTCTCTACCGAAATTTGCGCTTGTTTTAATGGAACTTCACTATCAATACCGACATCAAAGCGCTTTTTATTAAGATGATAAGAATCAAGTTGAGCTTTTAAAGTCTGCTCTGCAAGGTTTAAATTAGCTTGAGCAAAGGCATAATTTAACCAAACTTGTGTGATATTGCTGATTAAACTAATTTGAACTGCTTCGCTCGCACTTTGTGTTGCCAGATAATTATTTAATGCCACATCTTTTAAATTTTTTACACGGCCCCAAAAGTCTAATTCATATGCAGTCATTCCTAAACCCACCTGAAATGTTGAAGCTGGGTTATTAGGATTAATAGATGGATTCACTTGCCGTACTGCACTCCCCATTACACCGATAGTAGGTAACTGGTTATTTTTAGTGATTTGGTATTCTTGCTGTACACGTTCAATATTGAGCGTAGCAGTACGCAAATCACGATTATTATTTAAACTGATTTCAATCACCTGTAATAATTTCGGATCAGAAATAAACTCTTTATAACTTTTTTCTGCAATCGTTTTTCCAGAATGATTTTGACTAAAATTTTGAGGAATATGAGATGTGATTGCAGGCTGTGGCGCTTGCATATTGACACATGCAACTAAAGTGACTGAGAGTGTAGAAAGAATGAGTCCACGAGATACGATTGCCGATTTAGACATAGTATTCTCCAAATAAAGTAAATTTTGTGCATATGAAGCATCAGAGGAAATTAAGTATTCCCCTGATGCATTGAACTTAGGATGAGATTTTTTTCTTAGAGGAAAATAGCTTTTCTACTGCACCCAAAATGAAGATAAAAAACACGGGAACAAAGAAAATAGCCAGTATGGTTGCTGAAATCATGCCACCAAAAACCCCTGTACCTAAAGCATGTTGAGTTTCTGAACTTGCACCTGTTGCAATAACCAAAGGAATTACACCACACGTAAATGCAAGAGAAGTCATTAGAATTGGCCGTAAGCGAAGTTTGGCTGCGGCAACAGTGGCTTCAATCAAACTCATGCCTTCCTCTTTTAGCATTTTCGCAAATTCAACAATCAAAATTGCATTCTTTGCCGATAGACCAATAATGGTAATTAGCCCGATTTTGAAGAACACATCATTCATTAAACCTCTAGACATAATGGCAATGATTGCTCCAAAAATACCGAGTGGCACAACCAACATCACAGAAAGTGGAATTGCCCAGCTTTCATAGAGTGCAGCCAATACGAGGAAAACAACGAGCATTGATAAACCAAGTAAAAAGGCCATTTGTGATTCAGACTGTTTTTCCTGTAAGGAAATACCAGTCCACTCGTAGCCAATACCTTTCGGTAATTTAGCAATCAGTTGTTCCATTTCACGCATTGCTTCACCTGATGACGTATCGAAGTTAGGAATACCAGCAATACTCAAAGATGGTCGTCCGTTGTAACGATTATATTGTTGTGGTGCTTTATTCCATTGAGGTGTTACTACTTCTGATAACGAAACTAATTGACCACTCGAACCCATCACTTTTAAGTTCAAGATATCTTTGAGTTGCATACGTGATTTAGCCTCAACTTGTACAATCACTTGTTGCATACGCCCTTGATTAGGGAAGTCATTGATATACATTGAACCCATCGATGTAGAAATGATGTCTGAAACATCAGAAAACTTAACACCGAGCGCACTAAGCTTTTCGCGGTCAATTTTTAAAGAAATATTGTCACCTTGTGGTAGCCCTTCATTCCAAACCATATAGAACTTCTTATTTTTGGCTGCCATTGCCATAAGTTCATCTTGAGCAGCCAGTAAAGCAGGCATACCTAAGTTAGCACGGTCTTGTAAACGTAAACTGAAGCCTGAAAAAGTACCCAACTCATCAATAGAAGGTGGTAATACGGCCATAGTTTCACCTTCCGTACTGTTTGCCATTGAGGTATTAACGGCGCTTGTCATCTTAGATGCAGAGCTAGTCCGCTCTTTGAAGTCTTTAAGTGTCGTAAAAGCCACAGCTACGTTTTGTCCTGCGCCACTAAAACCCCATCCCAAAATGGTGGTATTACTTTTTACATCGGGATTATCTTTCAAATTATTTTCAAATTGATTGACTACATTCCGAGTACGCTCTGCGGTTGCATCTGAAGGTAGCTGGAACGAAGTCATGAACCAACCTTGATCTTCCTCTGGCATAAATGCTGTTGGCCAATATTTCATTCCGGCAAAGGTAATACCGGTAATTACTAAAAAGATCACCATCATTGGAACTGTATGTTTGATGATTTTAAGCAGCATCAATTCATACTTTTTAGTGACTTTATCGAAACTACGGTCAAACCATGCAAAGAAGCCCTTCTTCTGATGATGCCCATCGATTGGCTTTAAAATCGTGGCACAAAGTGCCGGTGTTAAAATAAGTGCCAATAACGCTGAAAATAAAATAGATACCGACATGGTCAAGGTAAACTGTTTATAGATTACCCCTACAGAACCACTCGCAAATGCCATAGGTAAAAATACTGCAGCCAAGACCAGCGTAATACCAATAATCGGGCTGGTAATCTCTTTCATTGCTTTAGAGGTTGCATCTTTAGGACTTAATCCTTCAGTCGCCATAATCCTTTCTACGTTTTCAACAACGACAATCGCATCGTCGACAATAATCCCGATGGCAAGCACCATACCGAACATGGTGAGTACGTTAATTGAAAAGCCGGCAAGCAACATCACGGTAAAAGTACCGAGTAAGGCAATAGGCGCCACAATTGCTGGAATAAGCGTATAGCGGACATTGTGTAAAAATAGATACATCACAATGAAAACCAGAACCATGGCTTCAAGTAATGTATGAATTACCTTTTCAATTGAAATTTTGACAAACGGCGCGGTGTCGTAAGGAATACTAAACTCCATGCCTTCCGGTAAATTTAGCTTCAATTCTTCAATTTTTGCTCGAACACCTTCGGCAGTTTTCACGGCGTTAGCTCCCGGGCTTAATTGAATTGCAGCCGCGGTAGCAGGCTTACCATTTTCCAAAATGGCAAAGTTATATGCTTGTGAACCTATTTCTACATTGGCAACATCAGATAATTTAATTACGCTACCGTTAGTTTTACTTTTTAAGCTGATATTTTTAAATTGCTCAAGACTAGACAATTGCCCTTGAGCCGACAACGGAATAGTAATGAGCTGGCCTTTTTCAGCTGGTAAATCACCAAGTCTGCCGGGTGCAATTTCGACATTATTTTCACGAATGGCATTATTCACATCACTAATCGATAAACCGTAAGAAACAAGCTTATTCGGGTCGACCCAAATACGCATAGCTTTCTCGGCACCGAAAGATTGAACCTTCCCTACACCTTCGACACGTTTTAGCTCTTCTATAACATTTCGAACCAAATAATCACTCAAATCAACTTCGGAATATTGATTATTTGGAGAGTTAATCCCGACCAGCATTAAAAATCCGGACGATGAAGCCTCAACCTGTAAACCTTGCTGACGTACAACTTGCGGTAAGCGAGCTTCTACAGCCTTGATTTTATTTTGAACGTCAACCTGAGCCATTTCCACATCTGTGCCTGGTTTAAACGTAGCCGTAATCTCTGCTGTACCGGAGGTATCTGTTGTCGCACTATAGTAGAGTAGATTTTTTACACCCGATAATTCGCGCTCAATTAAGGTTACAACGCTATCGTTAATGGTTTTAGCTGTAGCACCAGGATAAGTCGCACTAATATTCACCTGTGGCGGGGCCACACTTGGAAAACGTGCAATTGGCAGTTTAGGAATACTCAGCAATCCAAATATAATAATAAAGATCGCGATAACCCAAGCAAAAACGGGGCGACGAATAAAAAATTGTGACATCATGGTTGCGCCCCCTCAGTTATAGAAGCTTTCTTTTCTATACTTGAAGCATGACTGACCACTGCTGAAGCTTTCCATGCTGCCAATGCCAATTTTTGATTTGGCTTAATACGATCAATACCCTCAACAACGACTTTGTCACCCACCTTCAAGCCTTTATTGGCAATATAGTACTGTTCATACTGCTGTCCGATTTCAATAGGACGAACATCAGCTGACCCTTTAGCGTTGATGACATATACCTGAGGCTCACCATTAATATTGCGTTGAATGGCTTGAGCTGGAACTAATAAAGCTTGTGGGATAGAAGCTCGATCAATATTAACTCGTACATACATACCCGGGAGTAGTTTTCTCTCGGTATTGTTTACTTCAATACGGAACGTGACATCACCTGTTTCCGGGTCAACATTAATATCTTCAAACAACATTTTTGCTGTGACGTTATAAGGTTGCCCGTGACTATTGGTAATACGAACGGTTTTGTCACTATTTGCTGATAATTCTCCGCTTTGTAGCGCAGCTTGTAAGCGCTCATACTCACTAACTGATTGCTTTACATCGACATAGACTTTATCAATCTGTTGGATTGTGGCCATGGTATTGGTATCGCCTTGACCAACCAATGCACCTTCAGTGACAAAAGACTGCCCAATACGCCCTGAGATTGGTGCCCGAACAGTTGCATATTGCAAATTCAAATTTTGTCTAGCAAGCAATGCTTTCATTTGAGCAACATCAGCTTGGGCCTGACGATATTGAGCTTGAGCATTACTTACTTCCTGCTTGCTAATCGCATTACTTGGTAAAAGCTGCTCATAACGCTCTAATTGCACTTTTAATCGTGTCACCTCAGCTTCAGCTTTATTGAGTGAGGCTCTATTGCTATTTACATCTGCCTCAAAAGTTTCTGAGTTAATTTTATATAGAGCTTGCCCTGCTCTAACTTCACTACCTTGCTTAAATAGAACTCTTTCAATAATCCCTCCGACTTGCGGACGTATTTCAGCCGTACGGAACGCCTGTACCCGTGCAGGAAGATTTTCACTGAAATTAACCGATTGCGGTTGAATACTTAATACACTGACTTTAGCTGGTGGTGGTTCAGCTTGAGCCGCTTCTTTTGAACCACACCCCTGTAATACCAGCCCAATAGATAAAAATAAAGGAAGTAAAAGATGCTTTTGCATACTGTCCAAACCTAGTGAGTTTTTGATGCTGACATTATTTTTGATGAGTGTGTAGGGATAATCACTAAAGTGTGGAGTAAGTGTGGAGAAATACCGATAATTTAGCGTATGATGAGTTGAAGCACTTTGTATAGCCAGATTTTCTATGTTTGATCATTCTTTTTCTTTTGATTACCAACATAAAGTTATCCTCGTTGTGGAAGATGACTACGACATTGGCGACATTATTGAAAATTATTTAAAACGTGAAGGAATGACGGTTATTCGTGCCATGAATGGAAAGCAAGCAATTGAATTGCACGCTAGCCAACCTATCGATTTAATCTTACTTGATATTAAATTACCCGAGCTCAACGGCTGGGACGTGTTAAATAAAATACGTCAGAAAGCTCAAACTCCCGTGATTATGCTGACGGCGCTAGATCAAGATATTGATAAGGTTATGGCATTACGCATAGGTGCAGATGACTTTGTGGTTAAGCCTTTTAACCCAAATGAAGTCGTTGCTAGAGTTCAGGCAGTGCTAAGAAGAACTCAATTTGCAAACAAAACATCCACTAAAAATAAAATCTACAAAAACATTGAAATTGATACAGACACTCATAGTGTTTATCTTCACTCCGAAAATAAAAAAATATTGCTTAATCTGACGCTGACTGAATATAAAATTATTTCCTTCATGATTGACCAGCCCCACAAGGTATTTACACGTGGTGAGCTCATGAATCATTGTATGAATGATAGTGATGCATTAGAACGAACCGTAGATAGCCATGTGAGTAAGCTGAGAAAAAAACTAGAAGAACAAGGCATATTTCAAATGTTAGTTAATGTGCGTGGCGTGGGATATAGGCTAGATAATCCCCTAGCTATAAAAGATGATGCCTAAATAATATTAAAAATAGCTAGGGAATATTTTATGAAAAGTAAGTTAGGAATTAGTAAGCAACTTTTTATTGCCTTAACTATTGTAAATTTAAGCGTTACGCTATTTTCTGTAGTACTGGGTTATGTCATTTATAACTATGCGATTGAAAAAGGCTGGATTTCTTTAAGCTCACTTCAAGAAGATTGGACCACTTTTCATTTTGTAGATTGGATTTGGTTGGCTACTGTTATTTTCAGTGGCTGTATGATTTCATTAGTGATCGGCATGCACCTCGCAAAGCGTTTTATTGTGCCAATTAACTTCTTAGCCGAAGCAGCAAAAAAAATTAGTCAAGGCGACCTCTCTGCTAGAGCTTACGATAACCGAATTCACTCGGCTGAAATGTCGGAGCTTTTATATAATTTTAATGATATGGCTCAAAAGCTAGAGGTTTCTGTTCAAAATGCACAAGTATGGAATGCTGCCATCGCTCATGAGTTAAGAACTCCAATCACAATTTTACAAGGCCGCCTGCAAGGCATAATTGATGGCGTTTTTAAACCTGATGAAGCTCTATTTAAAAGCCTTCTAAGTCAGGTTGAAGGCTTATCTCATTTGGTTGAGGACTTACGAACATTAAGTTTAGTAGAGAACCAGCAACTCAGATTAAATTATGAGTTATTTGACTCTAAGCCCGTAGTTGAAAAGGTTCTTAAAGCATTTGAAGATCGCTTGGAACAAGCTAACCTCGTACCAGAACTTAATCTTACTACGACTCCTGTTTTGAGTGACCGCCGTCGTATTAAGCAAGTTTTGATTGCTTTAATTGATAATGCTATTCGTTATTCAAATGCGGGCAAACTTAAAATTTCATCGGAATTGGTATCACAAAACTGGATATTAAAAATTGAGGACGAAGGTCCCGGCATTGCAACCGAGTTTCAAGATGATTTATTTAAACCCTTTTTTAGATTAGAAGAATCAAGAAATAAAGAATTTGGTGGCACAGGTTTAGGACTTGCTGTTGTACATGCAATTATTGTGGCACTGAAAGGTACTATTCAATATAGCAATCAAGGCTCAAGAAGTATTTTCACCATAAAAATTCCAATGGAGAATTAAGAATAATTTTACTTTTGAAATTTTTCTTCCTCCTCTTTTATCCTTCTACGAATTTCTTCTCGCCATTTTGTGGCATTTTCTTGTTGTTTATTTAATAGGACACCTAACATATAAGCTGTAACCGCTGCGCCAATTAAAGCAATACCCGTTTCATAAATAATATCTATAACAAACTCTAGCATTCCCTCCGACAAGAAATCTAATGAGCCTGAAAATTTAAGGAATAATGCATTAGCTACTATAGATTGATCATTGAAGCGAATAAGAATGTGAACAATGAGCCTGCTTTAAAAAACTCTTTGTTTAATAATTCCTATGTTAAGTTAGAAACAGCACGGAGCCTTTTAAATGAAGAATATCCAGACTGGATTCAAGGCTTAGATAAAAACGGTTATGACTATGGTGACCTCAATACAATATGTTGGATGACCGTATTTATGGAAAACTACGTAAATAAAGTTGAAGGTCAATACAAAAGCCAACTTAAGGATGAAACCGTAAATGATGTTCATAGCCTGTACGGTGAAAAACAAAAAATTATTAAGTTACGCGACAGTAAAGATAAAACTGCTCGAAACTTTGTAGAAGTATGTGAATAGATCATTGTTATAAAAGCCCTGAATGTTCAGGGCTTTTTTAATTTTTTTACGTAAAAAGAAATATCTACTTTGTACCTCAACCCATCCCACTAAAAAATACCTCCAAAACCATCTCATCAACTTCACCCGAGCTTATGGGCCACATTCTATATTTCACGGTAGTTGTATATGCATTTGGATAGTTATTTCTAATTTTAAACAAGCTTTTTATAATAAATCGCCGTGCCGTCATAGTTCCCGTTTGAACTTAATGCAAAGCCTGAGACCGTCTCCAATCGGGTGCATTCAATTTAGACACAAACAATTAAGCTAATAATATATTGATTTCCAATTTCAATAGTTAGAGAATCACGCTTAATTATAAGTTACTACAATAGAGTTCTATATGCTCGTTAAGAAGAATAAGGCTTTGTTTTACATCTTCCCTTTGGTTTTAGTTATCGGTTTCTATGTCCTTTTTCGTGTATCTATTCTTCCTTATATTTATACCAAGCAAGCACAGCATCAACTTTTAACAACAAACAATCAAACAACTGAAATTTATTGGAAAGAGCCAGACCTCTTAGCTAATAAAAAGTATCCAGCAATTATCTTTTTACATGGCATTCAAAAAGATAAACAAGGTGCAAAAGCCTTTGTACGCTCTGGCTTGTTAAATGAATATAGTAAAAAGAACATTTTCAGTGTTGCTGTATCTATGAGTGGATATGGTGAGTCCTCTGGGAAATCAGATTTTTGTGGTAAAGCCTCACAATATAATCTTGTAAAAGCCATTAATTTTGCTCGTTCACAACCTCATGTTGACCCAAATAAAGTTGCGGTGATTGGTATTAGTTGTGGTGCGTCTATAGCAAATGTTGTAGCTAACTCTGGAAAGATAAATGCTTTGGTTCTGGTATCTGGGTTTTATGATTTTAAAGGTATGTATACTCAGTGGAGTTCTAACACTAGAACGCTACCGTCAAATGTAATGGAAGAAATAAATGAATCTATTGCTGCATCAAAAAATATAGAAAATGCGTCGGCATCTAGATCATCGCTACCAATTTCGTCTCACTATCCATCTACTCTTATATTAGTTGGTACTAAAGACCCAATTGTTGACCCGAAGCAAAGTACTCAGCTACATCAATTACTTGATAGTAAAGGTATTCCGAATACCTTAGCACTGATTCAAGATGCTAAGCATCCTGTGCCTGCTAATGTGTGGAAAACTAAAAGTGATTCATTTTTAGAAAATACTTTGAATATAAAAAATTAAGAGATAAATGGGCTGCTCTGTAGATACCTTATATCAACCCTATGGCGGTACTGTTCGACCAAACCCACCTCATACTAAATTTTCTTTTACCTTAAATTCAGCAGCAAGACGTAAATCATGAATAGAAAATTTATCAGCACTATTGTTCTCATTTCTGTGTTTGGAGTTGCTGCTTGTGGTAAAGCTTAAAATGAACAGATGGATACTTCAAAAAACAGTTCTAAAAACGTAAAAACTGAACTATCAGCAAGTGATAAAGCGATTTTAGATAGATATGACTCTATCACAAATGAAGTTGTGACCTCAGGTGAAAATGAAAAGATAAAGCAAACTTTAGAGCCTTTAATTCCTGAAATAAAGAAAGTTACTGCTAAGAAACAAAGAGAAATGGCATTAATGAATATTTATATGTTGTCAGGAATGTACAAAAAAGCTTATGAGCTAAATGAGCAACAGATCAAAGATAAACCCTTGCCTCAACGGATAATGTTTAGATGTACATTGCTTAAAAAACTAAATGAGGCCAAAGTAAAAATTCAACAGTGTCACGAAGCTTCAGCGCAACTCATACAAACCGAATTAAGTAAATCATCTAACAAAAATGATCCTCATTACAGAGACGCCGAATTTGTATATTTAACTGAAATGTATAAAGCTGGTCACACTGAATATAAAGCTAAAATACAGAAATTTATTGATGAGACTAAAGATGTCGCATCAAAAGATAGATATAAGTCTTTGTATGATGTAGATATTGAGTCATTTTATGGTACTGATTCACCAAATTATGTACCAGAATCATTAAAGTAAAACTTAAATAAAAAGCCCTGAATACTCAGGGCTTTTTAAATTGCTTTACACAGATCGAGATATTCACATTCGTATTGAACGTATATGCTGTACATCCTGATAAATAAAACTATACAGCACTGTCTACCCCTCTTTGCTATCATTCCGGCACTTCATGAAAATAAGAAGGAAGAGTTTTGGCGACACCATATATAACTATAGGCTGCCCAACTTCAGGTGGTGGTCAAGTAATTTCTGGGAACAGTATGTTTCTAGTTGACGGTATTCCCGTTGCCTGTGTCGGTGATAAAGCAACCTGCCCAACTCATAAAGTTGTTGCGACAATTGTCTCAGGTGATCCATACATGCAAATTTTTGGTAAATCAGCTGCGCGTGTGAATGATTCACTTTCATGCGGTTGCAAATTATTGCCTCAACAAAATTTAGTTGTGCAGGATAATGGCGGTGGTTCGTCTCAAAGTGCCACTACTACTAATACAGCTGCTCAAGATAGCTTTGTAGAAGATAAGTCAAAAGAATATGGAATTCAGTTCCAGTTAAAGGATGAGAAGACACAAAAGATCTTTAGTGAAATTCCTTATTCAATTATTTATAAGAAGGATGGAAAGGTGGAAACCGGTTGGACCGATAAAGAAGGTAAAACGCATGTTATCAATGCTGCCACACCTGATGAGGTGGAGTTTCAGACGATTGATGCTTCTAAACCGCTACCACCGCTTTAAGGATTGAAAATGGCACAAGATAAAGTATTTTCTCCGACACTCATTCCATCTTTGGATAACGAGGTAAAAGTCTGTCATGCAGATGAGTTACTGGACCCTCTCTTATGTAATAGCATTGTTAAAATCCTAAACTACCATACAACAGTACCCTACACTTTCATGATGAATCAGGCACAATGGGATTGGGTAAAACAGCATTATCCATTTGAGCATGATCTAGCAATCCGTTTTGGTCTTGAATTTGATTTACGTCAATTTTCAGATGAAGTGTTAGAACGCTATTCATTCCATACGATGATGTATTTGAAGTTCACCCTTTATGCTCAAAAACACTCTAGGAATAAAGGCGCCGAGATGATTACAGAGCTTGCAAAAGATACTTTTAAAGCTCGTATGGCAATTGCAAAACAAAACTTTGGTGAAATAATAGATTTGGCATTATCTAATGCGAGTAAGCCTGTTCTTGCAGCTAATGCATTAGCTACGTATACCAACAATGGACCATATGGTATTAACGAATATATGTATAAAAACGTCTTTGGTCGTACTTACGATCAAGCCACTGTTTCATTATATATTCAGAAATACCACTACACTCCACCTAATAACCGCTTCTCACTATGAAAATTACATTAATATCAATATTGATACTTTCCAGCTTATTCCTAACTTCTTGTAAGGCTTCGACAGATAAAGAAGACATTGATAACTATGTGAAAGTAGATCTGAAAAATTATGCTACTGACAATTATAGATTGATCATTGAAGCAAATAAGAATGTGAACAATGAGCCTGCTTTAAAAAACTCGTTGTTTAATAATTCCTATGTTAAGTTAGAAACAGCACGGAGCCTTTTAAATGATGAATATCCAGACTGGATTCAAGGCTTAGATAAAAACGGTTATGACTATGGTGACCTCAACACAATATGTTGGATGACGGTATTCATGGAAAACTACGTAAATAAAGTTGAAGATCCATACAAAAGCCAACTTAAGGATGAAACCTTAAATGATGTTCACAGCCTATACGGTGAAAGACAAAAAATTATTAAGTTACGCGACAGTAAAGATAAAACTGCTCGAAACTTTGTAGAAGTATGTGAATAGATCATTGTTATAAAAGCCCTGAATGTTCAGGGCTTTTTAAATTGCTTTAACATAAATAGAAGCATCTCACTTAAACACTCTAAGTTGGCTATATATTTCGTTAGTAAACCATGACCTTCAGCAACATCACTGGCATCGTAGACTTGATTTTTCCCAAACCCTTGTACCATACTGTTCACTGTTAGTACTCCTTGTGTTAGCAATCCAAAGCCCTTTGATTCCGCCAAGAACTGAGAGGGCTTTTTTATTGCCTAAATTATGCATTGTTGTTTCCTAGAAGCTTTGAAAGCTTGGTTAATCCCTTTGGTGTTACTCTCACCTGCTCTGTGATTTTGATCGTTCCATCAGGCAACTGGATATCCGTTACTTTATGTTCTAAATATCCCGCTTTAATTTTCTCTTGATAGGCAACCCAATGTTTGCTGCCATTACGTTTATAAATCCAGTCATTCATGTGAAGCCACTTATTAAATTTTTGCGGCTCTTGTTGTAGAGCTTTAGCAGCATCAGTTAGGCACATACTTCCCTCGGCTGTGGCAATACGGTCAAATGCTTCCATTGTAGGTTGCATAACTTCAACTTTGTGCTCTAGCTCAATCACTTTTTCTGAATAAGTCAGTAAAGCATTACGTAAAAGATTTGGATCTGCTAGTAATTGCATTGGATCGGTCAGTTGAATTTGCCCTGTTGCTACCGCGTCATCAGAAAAGTAATTTATTAATGAATCATTTTTTAAAACTGTAATACTCATAAAAAAGCCTCATCATGGGGATGAGGCTAGTATGATTTCAGTTTTTGAAACTTTAAAACAGCTACTACGTTGTAGTGAAAAATACGGCGCACTTTGTACAAAATGCGGCGCACTTGTAAAATTATTTTTTCTTTTTTGCTGCTTTTGAGACCAAATCATATATTTTTCTATAATTTTCTTCTTCTATTAGTTGATTACGATGAATTTCATTTGCACACTCCGTATAACTTTTCCAATTTGATCCGTCCCATATTTTTTTAACTTCTTGTAAATTTTTATTATCTTTTTTCCTTTTTTCAGCATGTCTCTTATTTGCTAGATCTATCATTTTATCCTTTAGCTCTTGCTTGCCAGTCATTTTATCTGCATGACTAGCAACTAATAAACCTCTAAAATAATTTGCCTCATTTAAAAAATATAAATAACCCATATCATAAGGCTTATCACAATAATGAAGATAGGCATCACATGCATATTTACAGATAATTTCAATAACATGCATTAAGCAAAAATCTAAAGTTTCTTGCGTATTTTCATTCTGTCCTAATGCATCGTGGAAAAACTGCTCTCTCTTTTGATCACCAAGATATTCATCTCCTAATAAATGTGAATGTACACTGTCCCAAAAGAGTTTAATTAAAAGCTTTTTTATTTCATCTTCATTAATTTTCTTTTCTTTGTTCTCCATATAAAGTTGAAAATAAAAAATTTCTACAAACTTTTCCCAAGCCCCCCACAAAGATTGAAAAACTGATAGTTCTACAGTTATGTTTTCAGAATTAATTTTGTAACTTTCATAATCTTCATCGAAAGCAATTTCGTAAAAATCCATCATTTATCTTAGCTACTACTTAATTTTACACATATACAAAATATACCCCAACATGTGGCATCGTTGTATATAAAAGAAGAAAATCAATCTGTAACTATTACAAAGTAGATTTATAGACTCTAAAAACCAATTTAGAGAAAAAGAAATGGCTTTAATCAACTGTAAAGAATGGGAAAAAAAATTATGTTTATTATTAAAGAAATTTGTTACCCATACACTAATAAGACTTGTTATCGACACTATAATACCAACAAAAAATGGTACATATTTATCATTAAAATCAATTGTAATATTGAATTTGATCAAACATAAGATTATTAAAGTTGTAATCAATATGCCTATAATAATTTTTGATCTACTCAACTTCATTTTTCTTTCCAACTATTACTCCACTCGTAAACTATACCCCATTTTGATGCAGATATAGGGTATCTTTTCTATTATATATTCCTGTATTATTTGGCCACTTAAGTAGGACTTGATAATCAGAGAAATTAATCTATCTACTGTTTTAAGTTTTATACAGTGTTTTATCAAAAATATCTAAAACTGCTCTACAGCATAAATCTTAATTACCTAAATACCCTCACCCCATCCCCCTCAAAAACACCTCAACCACTCTCTCATCAACCTCACCTAAACTTAAACGCTGAATAATGGCACCTTCGATTAGATATAAAAACAGTTTGGCATCAGTAAAAGAAACATCGGCGTTAAGTGCTCTAAGCAAGCTATATATTTCGTTGGTGAGCCATGTTCTATATCGCACGGCGGTTATGTACGCTTTTGGATGGGTTAGGTTTGTTTCAAAAATGGCTTTAAATAATAAGTAGTAAAGCCCGTCTAAATCTGCATGTAAAAGATAGAGTTTTTTGAGTTTATCGATTGCGTTTGTGTCGCGGTCGTATTCAACCACTGAAACTACTTTTTCTTTTAAGCGCTCTTTTTGCACAATTAGGCAGATTTCAATCAACCGCTCTTTTGAGTGAAAGTAGTTATAAAAGGTCGATTTGGTAACTTCACACTCTTTCACAATTCTGTCGATGCCGACCAGATGAAACCCGTTGTAGTGAAATAACTCAATTGATTTATTTACGACTTGTACTGCACGTGTTGGGAGAACTATTTTTGGCATATTTTTACCGTTATAAAATTATTGTTGTATATAAATGAGATATAAAAACCGCTGCCTTTTGGGAGAAAAAAAGGCATAGCAAAGCCGTAAAGACTGTGCGCAGCACATCTCAAGGTTTAATTGTCTAAGTTTTAAGTAATAACGAGCTAAAGCCTGAAAAAGCCTTACGGCAATCAAGCTGCGTTAATTGTTTTAAGCTGTGTTGTTATAGCTTTTGGCAATGGCTGCCATGAAATGATGAATGTACAAAGCCAACTCCTTATATATGGAGTTCTGCCAAGACATTAGAATTATGGTGGCAGAACGAGCAAGGGTTCGCAGACTGATAGTAAAGAATCAGCACACCCGAAGGTGTCCCTCACTCGTCCTACCGCAACAAGCGAGGGACGATCGATATACACAAGAATACTCCTCAGAAGGAATAATCTGATGCACTTTACTAAACGGTCTGCGACAACCGACTGGCAATGTAGGCCAGCCCGCAAATGGTAATCTTCAATATTTAAGGTGTCAATGTGAAATTGGCTAGAAAATATTTAAATAATTATTGTTTTTCATTTAATTACATAATTAAGGAAATTCTTAAGTAATATTTTTAATCTACCCTTATATCATCAAGTTAAAGTTTAAAATTTCAAAAACTTAAGGGCTGGATTGGCCCACCTCAACTAAACATGAATAAATAAAAAGAGACACTACTGTTATTAAGAGATGTTTTTAAGAGTCGCTATCCAGTATAAAATTATGACTTAAGCGACCCATCTCACACATTAGGCCGCGTCATATACTTAAAGTGATAAGAGCAAAAAATGACTCAAAATAAAGTTGAACTCGCAGAGAAATTATCAAAAGAATCGCATCAAGGTCAAAAGTATGGTCCTCATGATTACTTTGATTACCATATTAAAGGCGTGGTCAACTCATTAATTGAGCACCGATTTTCAGAAGTCTATATCATTACAGCCCTTCTACACGATAGCGTTGAAGACACACCTCTTACCCTAGACAAAATCGAAAGCATATTCGGAAAAGAAGTCCGTGATGCCGTTGATGCATTAACTAAACGGGAAAGTGAAACACGTGAAGAATATTTAATTCGTTGTAGTTTGAATCCGATCGCTCGAATCGTGAAACTTCATGATGCAGCCTTTAATGCGCATAACTCACATAAGGACAATAATCACTCACGTGTAGATTATTATCTTCAAACTATGTTAATTGTTTCAACAGCCCAAGATAGGTTGGAATGAAAAGGTCGAATTAGCTAGGTTTATAAAATATAATACGATCAATTTGATTTTGTAACGTAATCAAAATTTATCATTTAAAAAAAAGATTTTTGCTCAATCCTATTTAACTGACTTAAGAATTGAGCAATTTTTTGCGCATTTATGATCTACGGCGAACCTATCTTAGAGTTAAATACGCCCGACTTCTAAATATGGAATTAAGTTTTTATCAAAATGGGGTTGTGGGTCGCCTTCATAACTAATAAAACCGTGCATTCCCGTTAAGCGTTCACCTTTATAAAACTGGTTTAACTGATAGCGCGGATCTTTATGTGAAAGTGTAAAGCTCACCACACCAACGCCCTGTTGTTTTGACTTGTTATAGGCATCTTCGAGCATTTTATGGTGCAAAGCCAAATCTTCTGGATGGCACATTAAGGTGTGTAACACGTGATACTTAATAGAGTCGCCAAGTTTAGGCAAACGCATGCATTTAGTTAGCGGAGTCAATAAATTATAAACGGGTCTAAGCACACCAATGGCTGAACTATAATGCAAGATTTTGGTTTGCTTAATACTATGCTGATCCCACAAGCCAAACATGCCGACCAGCTTTTCACCTTTAAAATAAAGTGAAAAGTCTGAAAGTTTTATCCCTGAAAAATACTGATGCCCTTGGGCGAGTTCTTCAAAGTTATAAGCTGGAATAAAGTTATAAAACTCTGCCATGTCGCTAATAAACTGATTCATGGCTTTCACGTGCTGAGCTTCAGCAACACATGTACGAATCTCTTGAAGATCAATCTGTTTATCAACTTGCTTTAAAAAAGCCGTGATTTTTCTTTTTGCGCCTAAGTCAGTCAGGCTTAATGTTTCGATAAGTCCTTCATCATAATAATCAGGCATTCCCGTTTTGCCTGTTTGTATAGCGGCGCGTGCGGCATGGTTATCATCAAAAATAATCATTTGGCTATAGTTCGGTTCATGCATGGTTTGTTTTACATGCTTTGCCAAAACCTTAACCAGTGATTTCCCCCGATAGTTGTGGTCTACTCGCAAATCCCCAGCGTATCGTAAGTCTTGAATGTTCCGATCAACATAACATGGACGATGACCATTGCTATAACAAGCGACATTCTTTTGGCTTTCGGTGTCTTCAATCACAACATGCAGCTTATGTCGATAGACAATGTCAGACGCTCTAAAATAACTTGGTTCGCGCTGAAAGCTAATTTGTATGCCTTTGGTGGTCATGGGTACTGCGATTAACTCTCGCAAAGCCTGATCATCTGCCAGAGTTGCTTCACGGGTAATGAGGGTATTGTCAGCAAGTGGTGTATTTGTTTTATTCATTATTCACCTGTTGTGCAGTCTGTGGGGGAACCAAACTATTTAAACGTCCCATTTGGTCGAGTAGCTGATAGACAAACATCACTTCATCTTGGTCATTCACTGTTTTTTGGGTTTGTACATCAAGTAACTTTTGCTCTGTATTCAGCAAATCAAATGTCGTTTTGGTGCCAACATCAAACTCTTTACGTGTGTAGACAAAGGCAATAGATGCTGCCTCTATGGCATTTGCCAATGCCTCTTTATTTTGTCGAATGGTTTGAAGCTGCGCATAGGTGGTACGTGTACGCTTATTTAAGTCTAGTTCAAGACTTCGTATTTTCTGGTGAGCCAAATCAATATCGGCCTGTGCTTTTTTAACATTGGCCCGATTTAAGCCATCGTCATAGAGCGGTACATTAAGTTGTACCCCAACCATATAGTTATTACTTTCCGAACCGATATAGCTTGCCTCATCTTGCTTTCCGGCACGGCTGGTGAGCATGACCGTTGGCCAGAGTTCGCGTTTGGTGAGAGCATATTGTTTTTCGGCGGCCTGCTTTTCATATTTGGCCCGCATTAAAGCCGGATGATTCTTCGTTTGCGCCAAAATTTCATCTAGGTTAGCGGGAATAGCGGGTAGTTGTTTAATGGCAACAAGATTTTCAGGCGTTACACCCGTTACTTGGTAAAACTGAGCTTCACTTACGGTCAAGTTAGATTGCGCCTGTGTAATATCGGCTTGACCTTGCGCGACTTGTGCCAACACCTGAGCTAAGTCTGCACGGGTAATCATTCCCACGTCGAAACGGCGCTTTGACTCATATAAAGATCGTTGTAGATTTGCCATGGTCTTTTGTCTAAGCTCTAAAATCGCTTTCTTTTTTAATACGTCGGTATAGACCATTACGGTATTTAAAATGGTTTCTGATCGTTGATCTGATAAACCTTGGTTTTGGGCTGAAAGCTGACTTTCGGCAACATCTATTCCTAAAAGGTGTCGCCCAGAAGTATAGATCGGATAATCTGCCTGCAATTGCAAACTTCGTCCTTTACGGTTTCCTTCGGTTGGAAACAAGACGTGTGAAGGCGTATTTATTCTTTCATAGTCAAGTTGCCCGACTAAATTAACTTTGAGTCCATCACGTTGCTTGGCCTGTTCAAGCATAGCGGTGGACTGGTTCACACTTAAACGGCTCACTTCAAGCTGGCTTTCATGCCTTAAACTAGCTGACAAAGCCTCATCTAAAGTCATGGCATGTGTATTCGACACCAACAACACGCCTAGATATAAGGCGTGTCGAAGTGTTAAAAACCGCGTATTAAATGGCTTCATCCCTTTCATAGTTGTTCCAAACTATTCAGGGTGACTTTCTTGAGTGGCTCAGGCTTGATATTGCCTTCGATAATGCCATCAAACATGACCAGTTTTTTGTACGCATTCCAGCCATTATTGGCTTGGCGAATTTGAGGCTGGTCAAGCTGCCCCAAGTTTCGAGCAAGTTCATAATGGAAGTTTTGACGTAAGATATTGTCGATATATTCATTGCTAATGCTGTGATGAATGTCGCCTTCAAAAAGCACGCAATAAAATGGTTTAACCTGTTGCTCGGTATCAATCGCCAGTAAAGAAATCGCTTTCGATTCCGTTTCATTTAATTGAGACAACAACTGTTGAGCAGTTTCAGGTGCAAGTTTCTCACCGACCAGATCTACACCAAAACGGCGGCCTTGGAACTCAAAACACGGAATTTGCTCGATAAAGCCAGTCACGCGTAAGCAATCATCCAAACAGTAGCGAAGTAAGCCATTACCAGAAGTAATCAGTGGGCTGACCACATCACCTTGTTTAAGTTCCCACGATGGAATAATTTGACCTTGTTTATCGCCTTCTAAATATTCAAATTCATAGAAGTGACTTTGATACGCCAGTGGGTATTGATCGTTATAGGGAATGGTGACTACACCTTCCGTCGCCCATAGGCCTTTGCCTTCAAACTGAACACTGGGTAATTTTTCTTTTAATTTTTCGGCCCAAGCTTTTGAACCTGCGGTGTCCCAACTCGACACCAGACTTAACTTTGGCCAGAGTTTTTTAAAGTCAATCTGTGCGCCGTTTGAAGCATTACTTAAAGCTTGAGCACTTTCAGAGCTACGCGGTGCAGTGACTTCTTTTAATGAAGCCTGACGGTTACCCCATGAACCACTTTGTAAAACCTCAATCACGTCTTGCTGTAGTAACTCCAAACGTTCAAGTAATTGCAGCGCAAAAGTTGGACTCCATACCGAAATCATGGCTAAGTTACGGTTTGCGACCAAATAACAAATGGTGGCAAACAGTGCATCGTCAGCATTGGCGGCAAAGGCAACATTACTTGGAACGGCTTGGGTAAACTTTGACAAAATTCGCTTACCTACACCAAGTAGCGCACTATCATCATTTAGGTTTTTGTCTTTTAAAACTTCACGCTGACTTTCAGGCAACCATGACACCGACCAATAATGCGTACCCGAACTGAGCTGTGGACATTTACGGTATAAACTTGCCATCCACGGCGCAATTGCATGGTCAAGTTCATCTAAAAACAGCTTGGTATATGGAATAAACTTGATTTGCTCACTCGAACCACTGGTCGGCTGGAAACGAACCAGTTTACTGCTCGAGAGTGAAAGCTTTTGTTCACGGTAAAGCTGAATGTCTTCTCGCCATGCGCCGTAACGTGTTGCAGGAAATACTTTTACAAACTGCTCATAGTTTTGAACTTTCTTCTCTTGGGCAAAGGTAGAGGTTTGTAATATCGAATGCAAAATTTGACGTTGCGTGGTCTCTAAGGCATTAAATTGTTTTTGAAAATTACGGTCAGATGCATCACACCATTTTTTTAGAATCAGATGTGAACCCAAAGTTAGCCATTCATTAGATTTCATTGGATGGCCTCTCTACGTTTTGTTTTATGGGTTACGCATGCTTCAAACTTTCCTTTACTGGTCGGTTTAGTCATTAGTTTCACAGGGAAACGGGCAATATCTTTCCAACCAAGACGGCCAATACACGGCAGTTCAGTACCTGCTTTCCATGTCGGATTTTTTTGTTCAAAGAAATGAATATTTGGGTTCTTTTCTCTCATTTCGGCAGTAATCGGTGCGACTTCACCTTTTAATGGTTGATAGTCATCACCAAAATTTAAAAGGCCCGCTTCACGGTCGTAGTATTCACCAAAGAATTTTTCACAGTAGTGCTCAACGACTTCGGAAAGATGCTGGTTTTCGTCTTTAATATTTGGGTAATAGACATAGTAGTTATTGGCGAGCAGTAAGTAGGTTTTATAACCTTTAGAAATGAGGAGCCAATAGAGTTCGTTAAATGGATATTTGATTCGAAGCTTAATCATCAGTTTGAGCATGGTACTTTGCAGACTACGCGTACCCCAAAACTTCTTCAAAATGACCGTATCTCCGCTAAATAACACGGTGTAGTCTTTACCATTTAAATAGAAATGCTGCACCACCACAGTCGAAAAACCGACAATCTCATCTGTTTCCGAATCAAAAATTAAGATCGCACCGCTTTTATTTTGGAAATCATCTACGAAAATAGAAAATCTCGTATTTTCATAATACTGTTCGTAAATGGAATACATCACTTTTAATCGCTCAGTATCGATTTGCTCTTTTTCAAAATATTGACCATAAGTCGTGTTTTTCAGGTTCAATTTTGAAATTAGTTTATACGTTGTATTAATCATAATCCTTTAACCTTCCACCTCTAATTTGTGAGTTCCCCGATCTCATCAACCGATTTTAGAAAACTCAGATCAATGTTCTTTTTCTATGAAGGGATACGTTTTGATATGCCCTATTGTTTTTCATTCTTTGAAAGCTGCCTTTATTTTTTAATATCTACATATTCATTTTCTTCCCCCGATCCATAAAGATGGTTAAAAATGCGGTCACAAACATGATGATTGCGAGCATCCGTAATAAATCATTGAAGCTAGAGGTCAGTGCCTGAAAATGAATGTCGCGGTAAATCACACTCAGCGCGATTTGCTGAGCATTTGCACCGACTTCCTGATATTGCGCCGTGAGTTGATCGAGTCTTTCTGTAAAAATCCAGTTTTGCGGTGTCATCCCCTGATTAATCTGGGTGACATGAAGCGCAGTGAGCCAATCTAAAGATGAGTTAATGAGAGCTAGTCCAACCGCGCCGCCAATATTACGCATCAGGTTATAAATACCGCTGGCATCGGCTACTTTACTCAGCGGCAAAGTGCTCATGGCTAAATGCGAAACCACAATCAGGCAGATCATGAGACCAATACCACGGTAAATTTGCGGCCAAAACATAAAGTCGTAATCGCTATGAATGCTGAGGTGTGAATTAAGCCAAACACCAAAGCCCGCCAGAATCATTCCAACAAATACCGTTTTTCGGGTATCAAAATTGGGAATGAGCCATGCAAGAAACGGCGCAAAGCAGAACATGACAATACCTGTCACCATCATGACGTGACCAATTTGGCTACTGTTCATTTCACGGACTTGCCCAAGAAACACGGGAATCATGTAACCCAAGCCATAGAGTGCCATGCCAATCACAAAAGTCGTGATGGCACTTAAGGTAAAATTTTTGTTTTTAAATACGGACAAATCGAGCAAAGGCTTTGGCTGGGTAAAACTTCTAGAGAAGAAAATCATGCCACCCACAACACAGATCATAAACGCAATCCGAACACCTGTGTCTGCAAGCCAGTCATGCCGTGCGCCTTCATCAAGGAAATATTCAAGTCCACCCAAAAACATCGCCATACCAATCAGGCTAAACCAGTCCATGCTTTTAATGAGTGAGTAGTTGGCACGGTCGATATTAGGGCCTGAGTAAATGACCGTAGCAATGATGATGCCTGGAATAATATTGATCAGGAACATCCAGTGCCACGAAAAGTTATTTGTGAGCCAACCGCCAATGGTTGGGCCGATGGCCGGCCCCAAAGTGCTGATCATCCCAAACATCACCAAAGGCAATGAGCGCTTTGGTTCTGGAAAAAGTAAGTACAACGCCGTCATGGAGGTCGGAATCATGCCGCCGCCCATAAAACCTTGAATGCCACGGAAAACCAATAAACTTTCTAAATTCCATGCCAAAGCACAAAGTAAAGAACTGACGGTAAAACCAATTGCACAGATGGTGTAATACACCCGTGTTGAAAGCACCCGCGAGACAATACTCGACATTGGAATTGCAATAATTTCGGCAATTAAATAAACCGTTTGCACCCAAGTAACTTCATAACGACTTGCACTCATACCAGCTTGAACTTCGTTTAGAGAACTCGCCACAATCTGAATATCAAGAATCGCCATGAAGTTGCCAAAAATCATGGCAGCAAAAATTGCCCATGCAGTTTTTGCTGGGAATCTCCACTCGGCCTCAAGGTGCTTATTCATTTGTTATTACCTAAAATTTTATTATTAAGTTCTTAGGTCAACGGTGGCACTCACCGACATTCCGGGTTTTATCAAATCAATATGTGGGCTTGAATCTATGGCAATACGCACAGGAATACGCTGAACAACCTTGTTAAAGTTGCCTGTGGCATTGTCTGGTGGCATAAGTGAAAAAGTTGCGCCTGAAGCTGGTGAAAAGCTTTCAATTTTTCCGGTATAGGTCAGGCTTGGGTAGGCATCAAGTTTTAATTTAACTTTCTGACCAATATGCATTTTTTCAATTTGAGTTTCTTTGAAGTTGGCTTGTACATACAAACTATTTTCAGGAATGATCGCCATTAAGCGGGTTTGCGGAGAAACACGTGAGCCTTTCTGGATTGCAAGGCTACCGATCTTACCGTTTACAGGACTGACCACTTTTGATGAAGCCAAATCGACCTGATACAGGTTTAAGTTTGCATTGGCACTTTGAATATCTGCTAGAAGCTGCGCTCGACTCGCTTGTAAACTCCCCAACTGAGCTTCTGCCGCATTTACGGCGGCTTGCGCTTTGCTGAGTTGAGCTTGGGCCGTTAAATATTGAGACTGAACCCCTTCAAAGTTTTGTCGGGTAATCACCCCATCTTTTAATAAATCTTGATAACGCTCAAACTCTTTTCTTAAACGAGTTAAATCAGCTTGTGCTGCCACTACGCCACTATGAGCTTCAATAATTGAAGATTTGGCAGACTTTTCATTTTGCTGCTGTACACCCAGTGCAGCTTCTTTCAAGCTGACTACTGAACGAGCTTGGTCATAACGAGCTTGATAATCGCGGTGATCTAATACTGCTAAAGTTTCCCCCTTTTTTACTACCTGATTATCGTTAATTAATAACTCCATCACTTCGCCTGAAATCTTTGGCATCACCCAAGTGACATCGGCTTGCACATAAGCATTATCCGTAGATTGATAGAATCGATATACAAAAAAATAATATAAGATACCAGCAACTAAAAATAACAGTAGGACACTAAAAACACCCCAAGTTATTTTCTTTCGACTTTGGAAATTAGTATCAGTTTCTAGCTGAGCTACGTTATCCATATTCATTCCGCTTATTTGTAATATTCGATTTTTTATTTAAGTCAATAAAACTATTGATTTCTTTTTTACGTAACTTTTCACTTGGTTTTATTCAATGAATCGTGACATCGTAAAATTTGGTGCAAATTATGGTTCTTAAGTGAATTAAATATCATTGACTTCTTTGCCAGATATTTTTTCTATTTATGTCAATAAAGCAAGTTATATAAACTATGTTTAAAAATTATGTAATTTTATATTTTTTCAAATAACCGCTTACAAAAACAGCTTAAATAAATAAAAATTATTATTAAAAATCAATTAATTACTAAAATTAAATTTATTTAAAAAAAGCTAACACATAAAGAGATTTATTTCACTAACATTAAAGATTAACCTTCTATTTGTATTAATTAAGTAGAATTATTTAAAGATCTATGTAATCACTAAATAGTTGTAGAGAAATTTTATAATATTAATAGAAGGATAAAATATAAATATTCTGACTTAGTCAAAATAGTAAAAAGCACTTATCAAAAGACTATTTCGACAACTTTTGATTAATTATATTAAGTAAAATAATATAGAATCCCACAATCCAAACCCAACATACGCCTAAGAAGCCAATATTATAAAAAAATAAAATTAATGTTAAAAAAGAGTTACTTTTAACTCTTTTTTATTTAGAAATTAGACAATTTACGGATCATTTTTTACTGATTTAAATCACTAAAAATTTCTTCTAGAGTTACTCCATTAGCAATTATTAAATCTTAAAATTATCACAGCAACTTCTTATAATTCTGCTTGCCACACTCGTAATGTTTCGGATTGCTCAAAATTGTCATTAAAGAATTTTCTAATCTTCTTTATAGTGGCAAGATCACAAAGTGACATTAAATTTCTTATTCCATATTTGCGTAAAACTCACTATAGATAGCTCAAAAATCAAAAATTTATATCGATGTTATCAAAAATAGAAGATGCAAAATCTACTACATCTTTCCCGATCTCAATAATTAAGTCTGTTACATCAACTGGATCAGGATTTACAGAATTAAGCACCGAGTTTTCTTGCTTTTGCTCATTTTCAGCATCTAATTGCTCTATATTATGAATTGGATCATTTTGATTTTGCATTAATTTAAGTCAATAAAATTCTGTTGAGCATATTTTAACTGAAACAAGTATGGTTTTTAAATCTTAAACCTCTGTCGCTAAATACCAATTTTTCCAAGAGCTGGTTCCTCTCGTTTCAATCGCTACTGTAGGAATGAGTTTTTCTTTTAAGACATCGGTTTGTTCAACCGCTTTGGCAAGTCTTGCTTTGACTGAATGAATACACTCACGGTCACCAAATTCACAGCGGTCTAAAGTTGTTCCGCCACACGGCCCGTTGGCTAAACCTTTTGGACACGTTTCAGGGCATATATATAAAGTGTCACTTAGGCGACACTGACCACAGCTTTCACAACCGACTAGGCTATGTTTACTCAACACTTCTGCTTTAAGTAGTACTTTGGCTACTAAAGCATTTTCCCAAAAAGATGCTTTAAAAATAAAGCGTCCAACGCCTTTAGCAATTTTTGATCCAAACATTGCTTCATGCATAACATGTAGCTGGCGATATTTAATTAATTGTTTAGATGATGGCTGACGCGAAAAATGAGAAATTTCAGGTGAAAACTCTTTGCCTGTCGTGACTTGCCAAAGTGAATTCCAAAGCTCTTCTAAGGCTTCAATCTCCAGATGTCTGTATTGCTCAATGTAGCTTTCAAGCAGCATTTGCTCTTCTGGCTTATGACAAGCAGATAAGTGAATGCCTGAAAACCCCAAGTGTTTACACATCAAAATCTGTAAAGCACAGCGTAAATAAACGCGGTCTGTATGCCCTGCCTGTTTTTCATCTGCCAAGACTTTTAACATGTGTGGCGTAATCACAATACCCGCGACTTTATGCTTCACCATAAAATTGGCACGGCCCAAAGTCAGTGGCATCACACAAGCCAATATTTGCTGCGAATAATTGTTCTTGGTTAAAAATGATTTGGCTTGTTTTAAGGCTTCAATGTCATAGCCCAATTGCGTAATGATAAAGTCTGCACCTGCTTTAATCTTCTTATGCAGTTTTAAATACTGTGCATCACGCTCAGCTTCAACATATTTAAATGGGTTAAAAGCAACCCCAATACGAAACCCGCCATGTTGCTTGGCAGCCATTACGGCGTTTACCGACTCTAGGTAACGGCTACGAGGCTGTCCATCTCGACCATTATGGTGTTCTTTGAGTTTATCGCCTGTAAGCAATAACAAGTTTTGAATATTAGCTGCTTGAGCTTGTTCTAAAAACTGCTCAAAGTCTTGTATGTCTCGGGCCTTACCTGAAAAGTGTAAGACTTTATCGATTGAGTCAGGATAACTTTTGCTGGCCTCAAGCGGCGCAATATCATGATCTGAATGTACACGATCTGCCAATGTCATTGCAGCCGGATACCCTGCAAACTCATGTTTCACAGGATAAATTTCATGCAGTGAAGTGAGATATTCCACCAACACAAAAAACTGGTTTTGCTGGAAGCAGGGAGAAACGTGTGACATAGGCAAAGCGCTTATCAAAACATGACATCAATCATAAGCGCGGCATTATAAATCAAAGTGCATCAAGATGCGCTAGTCAGAAAGCTCATTGTTTTGCTTATCTTCACCCTCTTTATTTCTAGGTAATTCGAGTGAACGTGGGAATATAAAATCGAAAGAATCGAGTGCATAGCGGTAAAGCTGAGCTGGTCGTTTGCCTACAATTTTACTGTGGTTGGTTTCTTCAACTGCACCTGCTTCTATCATACGGCGTCTAAACGCTTTTTTATCTAAGGATTGCCCAAGAATAATTTCATAAATAGTCTGTAGCTCGGTCAGTGTAAATAACTCGGGCATGAGACTAGCTGGCAAAGCGGTATAGCGAGTTTTATTGGTTAAACGCTCTAATGCCAAGTTAAGCAATTCATTATGATCAAACGCCAATGCCAAATCTTTTGCTTTTGCTACAGGCACCCATTCGCTGTATTCAGCTAATGCTTGATGTTGATATGCATTAAAATCAATTAATGCAAAATACAAAATGGTTACGGCCCAACCACGCGGGTCACGTTTGGCATTACCCACAGAGGCAACTTGTTCCAAGTAAGGTGAAGCAATCCCTGTTTTTTCGACCAGCTTACGATAAGCCGTGGCCATCAAATCTTGATCATGGGTTAAATCGGCAAAACCACCCGGTAAAGCCCATTGGTCTTTGGCTGGAAAGTTTGGTCGCTTAATAAGTAATACTTGCAACTGACCATTAAAAACCGAGAAAATAGCCATATCGACCGTGAGTAAAGGTGCGTCATAATCTCGGCGATCATAACTGGCAAGGAACTCTTGTTCAGTTTGAATAGTCACGTTCAGCCTCTCAATAAAAATGATGAGCCGATACACATCAACGGCTCATCTAAACTCAGTTATACGATGGATAAACGCTCACGTATTTGATCCAAAGTACACTCATATTGAAGTTTACCATTTTCAAAGACTGTTTTAAGTGCTCCACCTTGTTCTTGTTCGGCTGTTTGCTCATCAAACAAGGTAAAACTATTTTCACTTTGCTCTATACGTAATAGACCTTTCGCAGATTTTTTTACACCTGAGTCAGTAATTGGGTCTTTAAACAGCTCACGGCCTACACCATTCACTTGTCCCCAAGTCGCTTTCACAGCAAACCCAAAGGTATCGCGAGTTAAATAGTTATAGGTAAAACTGCCTATACCAAACACCAAGTTGTTTGAAGCAAAGCCTTTAACTTCAAGGCCTTCTAAAATACGCTGTGCACGGTCTAGAGTAATTGAGTCACCGTAAATTAAACCAACACGTTCATTCAGTACTTTATAGCCTTGGTCAGTTTTTGTACCGCCAAACACTTCCCATAAACATTCAACTGCGCCTTTATATGCTGGGCTACCGACTTCGGCATCTGGGTCACCGCAAATAATTTTAACTGGGTCACCAGAGTCTGGACGGAAAACTAATTTAGCCAAACCTAAAGCATTCGGTTGTCTTGCCAAAATTTCAGGTTTTAAAGCCACCGTAAATTCTGTAATGACTCGCCAAAAGTCCCAAGTATCAGACACAATACTGACAACACCCGCCGGATAAAGTTCGCAAATTAAACGCTTAAATGTTTCTAGCTCACTGTCTTCTGTGCCCATACACATCACACTGTGTTCGGTCGCTGGTACAGATATCCCAATCACCCCTGTGGCATTGTAATATTCTTCTGCGTAGTCAATTGAAGCAACCGAGTCTGTTCCAATAAAACTGGTTAAGTGACCCACACCTGATTGCGCAGCATCATAAATTCCACTCATACCACGGCTACTAAAATCGTGTCCTTGTACAGGCACGAAATCGAGCGGTGCGCCAGTTTTTACAGCATATTGAGTTAATAAGCGTTTGTATTCATAGGCAATAGTGGCCGTAGTACAGCTTTTCCAAAGCTCAGCACTTAATACGGTTTCAATATAGTTAGTTAACCAAAAGAAACGCGGGTCAGTGTTAATCACGGTGAGCACAGGTACACGCATATTGACGCGGCTACCTTCTGGCAATGCTTTAATGCGCAATGGTAAATAACCCAAGTCGTGTAACGCTTCAATGTGATCAACAGGTACAGCACCTTCACCTAATGAACTATCCATACGGCGTTTATATGCAGCTACCACTTTTTCTTTAGGTTGTTTGAAAAAGCCTTCATTCCAAGTATCGATTAAAAAGTGTTTGATAAAACCCTGAAGACCAAAGAACACAACTTTATCGTCAAAGTCAGGCAACATTTTAGCGAGTCGAGATGAACGCGGCGTAAAGTTGGCATACACGTACTCTGTACCTGCTGGATACTGACGTCTGTGATCAGCTTTATAAAAATCGATAGCGTTTAATGGATTAAGTTTAATCGTCATCTTTGTTCTCTATTTTGCTGCAAAAGCAATTACTGAAATTTTGTCTGATGGTTGTTGTGGAAAGCTGTCTGAGGTAAATAGTTGATCTAGCAGTCCATCAAAAACCTCTATACCTTTACTAAAAATACCGTGGGTCACATATAGAACGACCTTATGGCAATTGAGGCGACGGAGTTCTTTAGCAATACCAATAAAGGTTGCACCGCCATCACAAATGTCATCGGTAATGACCGCTGTTAGGCCTGATAAATCCGTTGCATGTACATGTGTACCTAAAATTTTGCCAGTCACTGGGTCACGTTTTTTATCACACTGAACAATAGTGATGGGTTGTTTGCGCTCGCCATTAGAAGCATCTGCAACCATTTGTGTACGTGCTTTCGCGCCTTTGTCTGGGCAAACCAGCACTGTTTTTTCATCTTTTAACAATGTGCTTAGCGCTGCACTCTTTGCGATGATGTCGACTGAACTGATGTTTACAACTTCGCTAAAAGAAGTATTGGCAGCGAGTAAGGCTGTCGTTACTTCACTATGACAGTCCCAAACAGTGATCTTGCCTTGTTTGCCCGCTTTTTTATCTGCATTGATGGTGAGTAACTTGGTCATCACATCAAGCGAGAACGCTTGGCCTACTGCACAAATACGGTCCTGACGTGCATATGGAAAATATGGAACTTCTAGGTCAATGGTTAAACCCTGAGTCAGCAATATATTTTCAAGTAACAAATAGTCCATCACATCGTGACTTGAGGCCATCTTTGCACGGATCAATACCTTGCCAGATAGTGAATTCAATGTTTTCTCATCAATTTGAACATGACGCTCGCCACCAGAAAACTGCGTGAATTTCACTGGAATTTCATTTCTTGCCGCATCTAAAAGCTGGATAGCCATATCATCCTCTTTTTGTCTGATGACCTTCGATGAATATATAGTGGCATAAAGCCACTATATATTTCAAGTCTATTTTTCAAACTTTTTTCAAAGCCATTTAAGACATAAAATTTACAGTTTTTAGAGCATTTAGAGATTTGTTATTTAAGAAAAATTATTCTTCAAACAATTGAAATTAAAAATTAATTTACTAAAAGCATGACTAGTAGAACCATTATTAAAAGTAGCGGATACAACTTTGCCCGCCATAAATCAGGTAGTTTTGAAATAAATTTTTCTGAAAAATATAGCCCGATCCATGTCCCTGCAACCAAAAATAATGCAGCTTCAAACCAGATTAAACCGATAAATCCGTTGGGTGTAGATTGCCAAAGTGATAACACACAATAGGTCAGTGTTGCAGTTAAAGACAAAGGCAGCGTGAGAATGTTTGCAATAGCCGCAGCCTCTGCCATAGAACTACCCCGCCGCCGTAATAAAGGAACCGTCATTACACTGCCACCCACACCTAAAAGTGCCGCAACCCAACCAATAATTCCCCCTTTAATGAGTTCGCTGTTCTGACCATAGTTTTGCTTTTGCCTTGATGTCACCATAAACCCTGGTCGGTAATAACAATCAATAATCGTTACGAACACATAGCTCATAAATATCCAGCGAAGCCAATTTCCATTAAATAATGAGGCCATTACTGCACCGACAATTCCACCAAATGCGATACCACCCCATAAAAAGCGGATTTTTTGCCAATCTATATGTCCAGACTGATAGTGCCGAAAGGTTGCAAAACTTGCCGAACACAGCATGACAAAAGCTGATGTAGCTACGGCGATTTGCATGGCATATATGCCGATATTACTTTCATTACTCCACTTTTGGATAATGATTGTATAAAGCAAAGGTACAGCAACAAAACCGCCGCCAAAACCAAATAACCAAGTGGTTATGCCTGAAAGTAATCCAAATAGAAATACCTCATATAGCATGATTATCTTCCTCACGTTTATAGAGGCATGATATAAAATAGCTCTATGGCAAACTAACGTAGAAAAGCCATCTTTTTATTTTTTTCAGCCAAAAAAATATGCGTAATACTCCAATTAATGATGTAGACCATCTACCGCAAGCGGTTTTAGCGTTAGGATCAGATTATCCTGCTGATACCTTGTTAGATACGCATAGCCATCGCCGTGCACAGTTCTTATATGCATCCGAAGGCCTCATGAAAGTTGAAACTGAAGATGGACAGTGGCTCGTGTTACCGTACAGCGGTGTATGGATACCTGCAGGTAAACCACATCGGGTATGGCTATCTAAAGTCAGTACTTATAGTTTGTATATAGAAGCGGGCCATGCACCAAGACAAGCAAACTATTGCGAGGTTATACAAGTCTCGCCTTTGTTACATCAACTGCTCATTCAGGCTAATCAGCTACCTATTGACTACCAGCATTCAGGACGTGACGGCGCTCTTATCGATTTATTGTTATATGAGTTAGAAGCTGCACCAGCCCTGCCTCTGTTTATTCCATTGCCTCACAACACCTTACTATCTAAACAATGTGCCGAGTTTATGCAGCATCCCGATATTCATAGCAGCCCTAAGGATTGGGCACATGAACACAATAAAAGTGAACGGACTTTTCACCGCTGGTTTAAGTCTGAAACTGGCATGTCCTTTCAGGCTTGGCGTAATCGAGTCTGCATCATCTATGCTTTAAATGCGTTAAAAGCAAATATCTCAATTACTGAAATTGCTTTTAGTTTGGGCTATGAACACTCGACAGCTTTTACCGCAATGTTCAGTAAAATTATGGGTTATCCGCCTACCCATTTTCAAAAAAGATTTCATGCGCATGATAAAGCGCTATAAAGATTTACTCATGTGAATGGTGTCATAGGTCTCGATCCACTCACGTTTAATCACATCAAAGCCTTGGAGCCGCCAAAATTCTTCAGCCGCTGGCAAAAATGGATGAGTGTGCAAATACAAAGTGGTAATTTCATTCTTTTGTGCATGGCTAAACAACATGTTACATAGCATGGTTGCAATGCCATTACGTCGGTATTCAGGCAATACAAATAACTTAACGACCTCAACCGTATTAAGCGGCAAATTTAAATCAAAACGATGGTCATAAGCTCGATATGCAATGGTGCCAATAATGCGATTTTGATCTTTTACCGTAATGAAGCAGCCCAATGGATCATGGACATAATGTTGCTCAAATTTTTTTAAATCTTTGGGAACTTGCCCATGATAAATTTCTGGGAATAACAACTGTCTTGTATAAAGTGCAAACTCTACCGCAGACTCATAGTCTACTTTGCCCACTAACTGATAATTCAACATATTCATAGCCAAGAATGATCAGGTATCACAATCGTTTTGTCTTGAATCATAGCTTCATGGAACTCAACATCGTAGACACTTTTTAAAAACTTTGGATCAGTTATTCGTGTTTTTGACTCAGGCTTAACCACTTCGTGTTGGCGCATAAAAAACAAATGGTCTGCAAATAAAAAAGCTAAATTGGGATCATGCATAATCGCAATCACCGTAAAATTTTGCCGCGATAACTGACGCAACTTTTTCATTAAATAAGACTGGTAATAAACATCGAGATGATTGGTTGGCTCATCGAGCAAAATGACTTTCGGTGCTTGCACTAAAATGCGGGCAATCATAACCAATTGTCTTTCGCCACCCGATAACTCGGTATAAGAACGGTCACGCAAATGCTCGATGTCTAAATCAAGTAAAGCTTGGTCTACACATTCCCAGTCTGATTTTGAAGGACGATATCGGCTAAAAGCTGCACGTCCCGTAATCACCACATCTTTAACCAAAAATGGAAATACGGTTTTATGAAACTGCGGTAAAAAGCCGAGCAATGCAGCCCGATCTTTACCTTTAAAGTCCGACAATGGTTTTCCTGAGTAACGGATTAATCCATCTTTTACGGGTTCTAGACCCGCCATCAGCTTAAAAAGTGTCGATTTTCCGCAGCCATTACGTCCTAAAATGACGGAAAACTGATTTTCAGGAAACTCCAGATGAATATTTTTAAGAACCTGTTTATGCCCATAGGCATAATTTAACTGATCAATTTGAATCATGCCCAATGAGTCCTCTGAGTTTTCATTAATAATAAGAAAAATGGCGCGCCAAGTAGCATGGTAAAAATACCAATCGGTATTTCAAACGTAAGTAAAACCCGAGAAAAGTTATCAATCAACAGTAAAAAACTACCGCCCAACACCATATTGGCAGGAATACTATAGCGGTGATCTGGCCCAACCAACATTCTCACAATATGCGGCATAAAGAGCCCATATAGACTAATAATGCCTGCAGCGGCTACAGAAGTTGACGTACATACTGTGACTAGAGCAATTAAAAGCAGTTGTTCCCATCTTGGGTTAACACCCACAGCCTGCGCTTCTTCAGCACCAAGTGCCATTAAGTTTAATCGCCAACGCATCGCAAATAATCCGGCAAGGCCAATACAGATCGGTAGCACGGCATATTGGACCTTTTGCCAAGACGCCTGATGTAAGTTGCCCATGGTCCATTGCACGATCGCTTGTAATTTAAATGGATCACTTAAGTATTGAATAACTGTAAGTCCTGCCAAAAACAGCCCCGAAACAATCATGCCTGATAAAATCACCATCACTAAAGACGTCTGGCTTTCATGTTTTTGATGCGCAAATAAATACGTTAAGCCAACAGCACAAACGCCAAAAATAAAGGCTGATAGATTGGGTGAAAGCCAACTTAAAGAAAGTGCCAAGGCTGCACCGAACGCAGCGCCAGATGAAATACCAAGTACATAAGAATCGACCAATGGATTACGAAACAATGCCTGCAAACCATTACCCGCGGTTGCTAATGCAGCTCCCACCATAAAGGTCAGTAAAATTCTGGGCAATCTGACATTCACAATAATGTTCTGCATCAGTCTAAATTGTTCTGCATCAAAATAAGGTGTACCAAAAACTGCTTGTACACCCCACAGCGTATAGTCCCATGCACTCAAGGTCTGAGTTGGCCCAATAAGCAGCGAGATAAAAATCATGAGGAAAGGTAAAGGGTAAAACCAATAATATTTCAGTTTTTCCATATTTATTGCACCAACGCTTTTGCAAGGTGCTCACTATACAACTTAGTTAAAATGCGCTGTTGTAATGCACTTACAGGTAAATCTGAGTTTTCGGGATAAATACTATGATTCAAATAAATCGCCGTAATAATAATTTTGATGGTGTGTGGGTTATATATAAATGCAGGACTCAAATTAAATACCTTTCGGTTTTGCACAGCGCTTAAACCCTGTAATTCTTTTCGTTCATAAATCAGTTGGGGGTTGGTATTCCAAAGCACAATATTGTCGGGGTTCCATTCAATTAAAGTCTCGGGATTTACATTGGGTTGATTCGTATTGGTCTGAACAATGTTGTACGCACCCGCCAGCTCAATAAAATCATTGGTAATCGACTGACGTCCCGAGGTAGAAAAAATTCGGCCACCAGACCAAGCATAGTAAATCGATTGTTTATTTGGCTGACGTGCCGTTTTGGCTGCGACCTCCGCCACAATTTCATCAGAGAAATTTAAAATTTCTTGAGCTCGCTTTTGGGTACCGCTCAGAATAGCAATTTCAGAAAGTTCTTCTTTCACTTGCTGGTAAGTGCCAGACTCCATCACATATACAGCAATACCAAGCTGCCTCAACAGCTCAATTGTTTGGGTTTGTCCGCTCCCCACAATAACCAAATCTGGTTTTAACAGCACGAGACTTTCAATATTGGTGGCATTTGCACCTTGTGAAGGCGTCGCAAGCTGCTTATTGGCGATACGCTTATCTATTTTTGAGTAGGCATTAAATAATAAAGGCTGGATGTATACTTCGGCTGGTATGCCAATCACTTTATGACCTTGCCCTAGCATATATAAGCCATCTAAACCCGACTCAAATAGAGAAGCTATTCTTTGGGCGGGTTTGGCTACACAGACTTTTGTATTTGTATTATCGAAGACACATATAGAATGGGCTGCTAACTTTTCCTGCGCATTACCACTTTGTTCAGATGAAGAACATCCACATAGAATGAGTAAAGTGAGTAATAAAGCTAATAACTTCATTACGGCACCCAACGCACAAATACAGTGCAAAATAAAAAGATGTGTCTATTTGGTGCATTTTTCATGTGAAAAACACACCATAACTGATCAAGAATATTTGAAGCATAAGTAATACGGCAGTCAAATCAAGTGTTGTACTGAAGATAAGAGTAATTAAGCAATAAAAATGCCAGAATTACAAAATAAACTTAATAATCATGTGATTGTGATTTTTAAAACTCGAAAAATGAATAGCCATTTCCAAAATATTTAAAATTTTCTTTAAACCATTCAACTGAAATCACTTACTTTTCAATATTTAAATTTAATCAGAAAGTTTTAGCTTTAATATTTAAAAAATTTAATCCAGAAAAATAATGAGACTTCATAACTACAAAATTAAAAAAACAGGACACATTACATAAAAATATAATTAAATTTTTATTTTAATCCTCAATAGAACCACATTAAACATATATTAAATAATTAAGTTTTTCTAAAAAATTACACGATTTAAAATTAAGTTTTTTCATTATTAATATTAAACATAAAACTTTAATAAAAACTATTATATATGCTAGATTAGGTTAAGAATTATCCAAAACAAGGGTAAATTCATACATTACAAATAATCAAATATAAGAACATTAAACATGACAAGGATTTAAAAACATGAAGAGAAATTATTATATTTTAGGCACTCTATTATTTAGCATGAGCTTAACAACCCATGCTGACTCACTACGAATGAGTGCGACGGAGTTTGCAAAAGATCCAGCCAAAGTAAGTGCATTACAAAAAGGTTTGGAAAAAATGCGGGCAAATAATAATGCTCCCCCCTTATCACCCGAGTTTCGTACAAGCTTTAATTACTGGGCCAATACGCATGGCTATTTTGGTACAGGTACACATGCAACAGACAAAGATTACTATGTTAATCAATACCGTATGCCCCAGTGTTTACAGGTATATAGTAAAGCAGTATGTGACAGTTACTATAAACATATTCAAAATTCACCAGTCCCAAATGATGGCTTTACCGATGAAGTTTGGGGTACATGCCAACATGGCAATCTAAATTTCTTACCATGGCACCGTATGATGCTTTATTTTTATGAGCGAACGGTACGTAAATATGTTGGACAAGATTATTCACTTCCTTATTGGGACTATTACGAAGAAAAAGCTGCTAATGGTCAAGGCTTAGCACTGCCTAAATTGGTCCGCGGTAAACAGGCTGGTACTTTATATGATCAGTTCCGTACCCCGGGTTTAAATACCAACATCAGCGCCATAGATCCAGATAATGCCAGCGCTGCTCAAGCCTTTAAGTGGGATAACTTCAAAGACTTCTCTAACCAATTACAGTCTCAACCCCATGGTGTAATGCACTGTGCAGTCGGTAAAAACTGTGTGCTACCAGATATGGGATTTGTACCTATTGCAGGCTTAGACCCTGTATTTTATATGCACCATGCCAATATCGACCGCTTATGGCAATGCTGGTTAAATAAAAAAGCCAATGGACAACCGATTACGCTTGAATGGGCAAAGAAAAATTTAGGTATGCCAGATAGCTGGTATAAGACCCGATATACTTTTGCAGATGAAAACGGCAATAAAGTTACTATGACAATTGCTGATGTATTCACCCCCGGTAAAATTCCAGTGCGATATACCAATGAAAATGCTTGTAAAGTTGAAGCTACGGTCATGAGTAGTAAAGGTGCTGAAAAAGCAAACCTATTTAAAATGAATCATAAACCAGTTAGCAGTAATAAAAGCATTAAGCTTATGGGTGTAACTCAAAAAGTAGCTTTAGCCCCTCAAACTGCAAGTTTCTTAGAGAACTCAAGTCAACTTACTCAAACAACGCTTTCATCAGGACAAACCTATTTAATATTAGATAATGTCCAAATGATTGGTAATCCAAATCTAACCTATAAGATTTATCTATCTCCAAAAAATAAACCTGACCAAAAAATTTATGTTGCCACAATTAACTACTTCGGTGTGTTAGATCATGACCACGGCGGGCACCCAGGTCATATTGGTCAATTGGTTTATCAAGTTAGTGATCAGGTTAAGCAATTAGGCATGCCTGCTGAAGACTTAGAGGTTCAGTTTGTTGCTACTGATTTAACGCTTGATCAAGTGAAAGAAAAATTAAGCTCTCAAGGCTTGAGTATTTCTCAGGTTCGCTTAGAAACTTCAAAATAATAATTTAAGGGAGAGGCCTGATTTTTTCAGGCCTATATTCATTATGAAAATAGCTCATTTAATATTATGCATACCTCTAACCTTAGTGAGTTGGTGTGTATCAGCAAATGATACTTCTGAACGTATATTAGAAGACCCACCCGATATGGCTGTTGCGCGTAATCATGTCGCATTAATTGCCAAACCTAAATCTACTACGTCACCAACAAACGCTCCACAAATGCAATCTTCAAATGAAGCATTGTTTACATGGGAAGTTAAAAAAACGAGGAACAGACTTTGGAACCCAGCGACAAATCGTTATGACGAAGTCCTTTTACGTAGTTATCAAGGTACAAATACACAGCCCAATACGCCTTATATTGCTCCGACGATTGAAATATTTCCGGGAGAAACTGTACGAGCAAACTTAGATAATCAACTTGATACAGACCCGATTACTCACAAAAAATTTCCTAAAGACCCAAGTTGTACTGGCGATCATTTTGATGTGAATAAACCACATTGTTTTGATGGCACTAACATGCACACTCACGGTTTATGGATTAACCCAGCAGGAAATAGTGATAACGTTTTAATTTCGATTAATCCGGGTGTTAATTTCCAATATGAATACAACATTCCATCCGATCATCCAGCCGGAACATTTTGGTACCATCCACATCGACATGGTTCAACCGCGATTCAAGTTGCAAGTGGTATGGCGGGTGCGTTAATTATTCGTGGATATCGCCAGCCTACCCCAAATAAGTCAGGTGATTTAGATTTACTCACTTATGGTTTTAAAGAAAGAACTCTGGTTTTTCAGCAAATCCAATATGCTTGCTACGATGCTAACGGAAAAATCGAAACCGATCAAAATGGCAACTATATTTGCCAAAACAATCAAATTGGTGAAATTAGAGATTATCAGGGTTTTGGCCCCGGCGATTGGGGAAAATCAGGACGATATACGAGCATCAATGGAGAAGTTCAACCCTTCATCACTCAAGCGGTTGCAGGACAAGTTGAGCGTTGGCGGATGGTACATGCAGGTGTTCGCGATAGTATCAACTTAAGCGTTCGTCAAATGCAAAATATTCCATCCAAACTCAATTTAACACCAATGGGTGAAAAGAAATTATTAAGTGAAAGTTGTACAGGACCTATTGTGAGTCAACACATCATCGCAGCCGACGGTCTAACTCTCAAACAAGTTATGGACAAAACAGTAACAGTCTTTCAACCAGGTTATCGTTATGACGCATTAATTCAATTCCCTCAAGAAGGTCGTTATTGTTTAATTGATGAAGCGGCTTCGGCTTCTGCTAACGTGGACCGTACACTTTCACAGAAGCACTTACTCGGTATAGTTCAAGTCAATAAAGCCAGCTCTGCTACGCAGTCTTTAACAACGGCTTTAAGCAATAATGCATACCGAAATATTGCCCCAGATATGCGTCCCGCAGTTCTTCAAGATTTACAACAAAATCTGAAGCTTAGTCATTTTGTTCCTCATCAGGACTTACCAACTACACCGTATAAACAATTTTTAGAATTTAATATTGATACAAATGCTGATCCAGTTCAGTTTCTGGTGAATGGAAAACCGTATCAACCAGATCGAATTGACCGTACGCTCGAGTTAGGCAAAACCGATGAATGGATACTCACCTCTAAATTAGCTAGCCATCCTTTTCATATTCATGTAAACCCATTTCAAGTCGTAGCAGTGTATGACCCTAACGGTAAAGATGTCAGTGATATAAATGCCGTGGATGACTATGACAAAACGGCTGCACCTGATCCACAATATCGTGGTCTAAAAGGGACATGGAAAGATACAATCTGGGTTAAAAACGTACAAGGAGCCAGTTATAAAGTCATTGTGAGAACCAAGTACCAACGCTACATCGGTGACTTTGTATTGCACTGCCATATTTTGGATCATGAAGATCAAGGCATGATGCAAAATATTCGAATTACTCTTCCTGATGGAAATGGTGGAGTTTCACAAGGCCATCACTAGTTCTGGACTGCAGTAAAACTTTATTCTAATAAAACCGCTTATATTAAAATAAGCGGTTTTTTAATACTAATAAGGAAGCAAAACAGTTTGAATTATAAGTTGTAGAGTTATCAAATAAAGTCTTAAATAGTAAATAGAAAAAGGTATAAAATTTACCAAGCAATAAAAACCATTTAATTATTGGCTTAAAAAGTGCACATCAGAGCTACTCAAATAATTTAATAGTGGTTACTGCACAATCAACATTAAAATAAATAACTCGTTATAATCCAGCCCAAAATCTGATAGACATTAACTTCCGATGCTGACCCAATCATCTTTCTGGCGTAGTCTTTACCGTTTAATTCATATTTATGCCGGTTTTTTTATTGCACCATTTATATTGGTCGCAGCATTCACCGGCTTACTCTATGCGATTACACCTCAACTTGAACAAGCGATTTATAAAGATGTTCTATACGTTGAGCCATTGAAGCAACCACCACATAAGCTGAGCCAGCAAATTGAAGCTGCAAAGCAAGTAATGCCAAAGTCTGCACAGGTGATTGAAGTTAGGCCAGCTCCTAGCTCTGATCAGACAACACGTGTAATTTTTTCAGACCCTATCCACGCTTTTACAAGTGAAGCCGTTTTTATTGATCCTTTTACACTTAAAGCCAAAGGTCATCTAGCGGTTTATGGTACCAGTGGGGTTCTGCCATTTCGAACTACGCTCGACCAGTTACATAGCAATTTATTACTAGGAAAATGGGGGCGCTTTTATAGTGAACTGGCTGCAAGCTGGTTAGCAATTTTGACTTTAACCGGACTTTATAATTGGTGGAAACGCCGTCAAAATCTTAAAATTAGACAGACACAAAAAAATAGATTATTAAGATGGCATAGCACATTGGGTTTAGGTCTATTTCCTCTCTTATTAATAATCGCCATTACGGGGCTTACATGGTCCCAGTGGGCTGGAGATAATATTCGAGTTGCTCGTCAGTGGCTTAACTGGCAAACGCCAACATTAGCAACTTCCCTTCAAACAGATAATTTACCTACAGTGATGCACCATGAACATCACGAGATGCCTCATAGTGAAAATCTTAATTTAAATATTGTTTCGACTGAGTACGATACTGCTCTTTCAATCGCTAGAGCACATGGTATTGATGCAGCACAAATACAAATCAAACCACCGACTAGTGGAAATCAAGCTTGGACTGTAGCCGAAATTCAGCGCAAATGGCCAACTCAAGCAGACAGTATCGCCATTGATATGGAACAACACAAAGTCATCGATCAACTTGCGTTTAAAGACTACTCGTTAGTGGCAAAACTCACTCGTTGGGGAGTTGATGCCCATATCGGGGTTTTATTTGGTTGGATAAATCAATTGATACTGGCACTTTATGCTTCCGCACTGTGTATTATGATTATTTACGGATATAGAGCTGCGTTTAAAAACTCGAATTTAAAACTCATGACAACTCACTTTGTTGGTCAAAGCTTATTGATTTGGAATCGTGCAACTGGTTCACAAAAAATATGGTTAATATTGGTGGGAATCGTGTTAGGGCTTAGCTTACCTGTTTTTGGTTTTAGTATTTTATTTACGCTATTTATCTTTGCTATGCGTAAATACATCCCGTCTAAATCATAAACTCACATTGGTATTAAACTTTTGAGCTGTGCACACTACGCATAGTATGCACAGCCGAAAATAACTACTAAATTAATCTTCAGACAGTGTTTTCATATCAATCACAAAACGATACTTCACATCGCTCTTTAACATACGCTCAAAAGCTCCGTTAATATTTTTCATATCAATCATCTCAACTTCAGAAACAATATTATGCTCACCACAAAAATCGAGTAGCTCTTGTGTTTCTTTAATTCCACCAATGACCGACCCTGCAATTGATTTTCTCCCTAAAATCATAGGTACTGAATTTGCGCTAATTTCACCTAAATATCCAACCAACACAATGGTTCCATTTAAAGCTAAAGTTGGAATATAAGGCTTTAAATCATGGTCATAAGGCACAGTATCAACAATTAGATCAAATTGATTTAATACTGATTTCATTTGAGTGTCATCTGTTGATAACACAACATGATGTGCGCCAAGTTGTTTTGCATCCTGTTCTTTGTTTGCTGAGCGGGTAAATAATGTCACTTCAGCGCCTAGAGCATTGGCAAGTTTAATTGCCATGTGCCCTAAACCACCTAACCCCACTACAGCGACTTTACTACCTTTGCCAACATTCCAGTGACGTAGTGGCGACCAAGTGGTAATGCCAGCACAAAGCAGTGGTGGCACAGCTTGAGCATCCAGATTTTCAGGTACTTTTAATACAAAATCTTGGCTACAGGTAATGCTTTGTGAATATCCACCATAAGTTGGGCGTTGGTCATGGCGATCTACGCCGCCATAAGTCTGGATGTTACCTTCTTCACAATATTGCTCTAACCCTGAATGACAAGCAGAACAAGTACGGCATGAGTCGACCATACAGCCAATGCCCACTAAATCACCAACTTTATACTTTGTGACTTTAGGGCCAATTGAGGTGACACGCCCGACAATTTCATGACCCGGAACTAAAGGATAAGCACTAAATCCCCAATCATTTTTAGCTTGGTGTAGATCGGAATGGCAAACACCACAGTATTCAATTTGAATAACAACATCATCTTCACGTGGGGTTCTACGTTCAAATTTAAACGGAACTAAAGGAGTTTCTGATGACAGCGCGGCATAACCTAAAACTTCAGTTGTCATATTTTTTCTCTCGTGTTTAATGTTTAAATAGAAATGATTCCTTCACTGGATATTCATTAATGGCTATTGATTTTGAAAACCCATGAATACGTTTTGGGAACGGTGATCCAGCAAAATTGAATCAATCAGTTTTTTGCCATGTTCCTCAGTATAAAAATGAAAGTTGTAGAGTGTTGTTCTATTCCTCTCACAGATTTGCCTAATCCTCCGAATTGTTGTACTTCTCACTATTTTTCTTATTTGAAATGCCTACAATAAAAACACAGAGGGTAATCGGTAGAATCTGAATGGCGAATAGGTCTCTAGACAGTAATCAAGAATTAGCTCAACTTGTCAATCAATGGACCCGAGAAAAAGGTACATTCGAAACAGCTATTATGGGACTGACTTTATATCGTGCAGAGACATTGACCCAACCAAGTAGCAGCATGATGGATGCCAGTCTATGTATGATTGCTCAAGGAAAAAAACAGGTGATTCTTAGCGAAGAAACCTATACGTACGACTCTAACCATTTCCTTTTTACTGCAATTGATTTGCCTGTAATTGCTCAGGTTCTTGAAGCTTCAGTTGAACGACCTTATCTTTCAATCGTGTTACGCCTAGACCCGTATGTACTCGCCCAAATCATGCTTGAGGCGCATATTCCTTTTAAAGATGTAAATACTGAGAAAAAAGGAATGGCGGTTGGAGTAGTCAATTCAGAGCTGAATGATGCGTTTATACGGTTAATAAAACTACTAGATACGCCACAAGACATTCCCATCTTGTCTCCTCTTATTATTAAGGAAATTTTTTATCGTTTATTGATGAGCCCACAAGGCGATCGACTTAAACGTATTGTAGCGGCAGGCACTACAGGGCATCGAATTGTGAAAGCGATTGAATGGCTGAAAACAAATTTTGCAAAATCATTTAGTGTTGAAGAACTGGCAAGCACAATGGGGATGAGTGCATCAAGTTTTCATCAACATTTTAGGGATATAACTTCCATGAGTCCCTTACAATATCAAAAGAGAATGAGGTTGACCGAAGCACGGCGTTTATTAATGACCGAAGAATATGACATTTCATCTACCAGCATGCAAGTCGGTTATGAAAGTTTGTCGCAATTTTCTAGAGAATATAAACGTTTTTTTGGGGTTTCTCCGTCAGTAGATATTAAGAATATATAAGAAACATCCTGAATATTGAGGGCTTTTCTATTTATCAGTTTTAACTGAGTAATAATATTCACAGCACTTGGATCTTTTTGTCCTAGAGTGATTTTAAATACTTTTTTTAATATTGATATTTTTTAAAAACAAATCAACCGCATACTCAACCCAAGTACTAATTTCATTCTCTGATATTAAATAATCAGGATGCGTCAAACATTTTAGATGAGCATCACTTCTTAATAACGATAAAAATATATTCGCAGCAACTTCTGAAGAAGAGCTTAATTCAATTTCGCCCTGTCTAACGGATTTTTCTAGATATCCTGCAATGATATTTGCTAGACGCTGTGGACCTAATTCAAAGAATTTTTCAGATAACTCAGGGAATCTTACAGCTTCTGCAATACAGACCCTAAAAAAAGCCAAACCTGAATGCGATAATATAAAACACAAATAGGTCTTTCCAATTTCAGTTAGAGCTGAGCGTAAATTGTCGGCTTTTGTCTCAACTAAAATAATTTGTTTTTGCATGTTGGTACATTGACGTTCGATCACCGCTGCAAACATCGCTTCTTTATTCTTATAGCAACCATACATAGTAGCTTTTGAAACCCCCGCTTCCTTTTGAATCATGTCGGTCGTTGTTCCACTAAAGCCGTGGATCAAAAAAAACTTTGTTGCTGCATCCAGAATTTTTTGATCTTTTTCATGAGCTTTCGTTAAACTAGACATATTGACCTTATAAAAATTTTAGCAATTTCGTTCTAAGTGTAACTCATCGAAAAGTTCAAAATCGAGAATTGACGGAAATTTAATTAAAGAGTAGAGTACCGATCGGTACAGTACAGTAAATATCTACTCCGTGCAATGAATTGATGTTTAAGATTTAAGGTAAAAGATGAATACAAAGCCACTCATCGGTTTAGCAGGTGTAATATTTGCTGCAATGACTGTTGAATTTAATAACCGAATTACCAGCATTACTTTAGTCGACATTCGAGGTGCAATGGGCATTAGTGTCGACTCGGGTTATTGGGTTAACAGTATTTACGCAAGTGCAATGATTATTGGAATGATCCTGTCTACGAGTTGGGCAGTCATTTTTTCTATGCGCAGAGTTCTTCTTTTTGCCATAGGACTTTGCCTTTTTTCTAGCGTTTTAATTCCTTTTAGTCCAAATATCGAAATCTTTTATCTATTACGTGGCTTACAAGGCCTCGCTAATGGTTTAACCATTCCTTTACTCATGGCCTGTGCGCTTAGATTTTTAGGACCTGACATTCGGCTATGGGGATTAGCCTGCTATGCATTAACTGCGACGTTCTTTCCCAACTTAAGTACTGCACTCTCAGCTTTTTATTTAGATGTAATTGGCTGGAAAATGATATTTTTTCAAACCATTCCTTTTTGTGCGCTAAGTGCTGCTCTGGTGTATTTTGGGATTCCCCAAGATCCTCTTAATTATTCAAGAATAAAAACTTACGATTGGATGGGTGCCATTTTAGCAATTATTAGCTTAGCGAGCCTGAGCACCATGTTGTTGCATGGAAATCATTTAGATTGGTTCCACTCTAAATTCATTTGTGTTTTAGCTTTAATTAGTGCCATCACTTTACCTTGGTTTTTCATACATGAATGGCGCTATCCTTCACCACTCATTAAACCGCAAATGCTCGAAATCAGAAATTTTGCTTATGCTGTTTTCGCACTCTTTTGC
Source organism: Acinetobacter sp. 12966 (assembly GCF_031196995.1). Taxonomy (NCBI): domain Bacteria; kingdom Pseudomonadati; phylum Pseudomonadota; class Gammaproteobacteria; order Moraxellales; family Moraxellaceae; genus Acinetobacter; species Acinetobacter sp. 12966. The sequence continues at coordinate 66,367 of NZ_JAVIMC010000135.1, read as the reverse complement.
TTTGTCATTATTGGTATGTCCACCAGCACATTACCACTCAATTACTTAAGTGCTGTGCATGGCTATAAACCCACTCAGACCATGTGGATTGGCTTACAAATTGCGGCATTGCAATTTATCTATATTCCTATTGTTGTGAAGCTTTTAAACCAAGCGTGGGTGGATAGCCGATATGTGCACGGGTTTGGCTTACTTCTGGTCATTGCGGGTTGCATAGGTGCAAGTCAACTTGATACTACATGGAATCAAGAACAGTTTTATTTTTGGCATGCAATCTCATGTTTGGGACAAACCTGTGTCGTGCTCTCGCTCTTAATGATGGGAACAAACAGCGTTCACCCAACCATGGCAATTTATGCATCCCCTATGATTAATACCCCGCGTGCTATTAGCGGTGTACTGGGTGTTTGTATTTTGGACTGGGTCAATCGAGTTCGCGGTGAATACCATTCAACACGACTGATTGAAAATACTGCTCAACATGTTTTCCAAAATATTCAAGGCCCTGTTATTAACCCACTTACTCCACCTGTGCTCACCGCAAATGGTGCAGATCGTGTTTCAGGTGGTTTATCTGCTCTCAACTCTGCGATTCAAGCGCAACAATCAGTTTTAGTTATTAGCGATCAATATCTCATCTTAGCTGGCCTTACCGCTATTTTGTTCATCGTGATGTTGATTTTGCCAGTTCGAACTTATCCGCCACGTATTGCTCTCATTAAGTTAATGAATAGTCATAACTCAGGAAAATCTTTATGAGTACTCTCGAAGCCCAAGACACCACCCATACCGAACCACCCAAGTTAACCAAGGTGCAATTTCTCAAAAAGCATTGGGTTATGGCTATTGCGTTTATTATTGTCTTAGCATCTATTTTGTGGGTTTTAAAACTTATATTTTTACCCTCTTCGGTTGTTGAAACAGACGATGCACGTGTAGATGTAGAGTACTCAACCATTGCCCCTAAAGTGTCGGGCAATATTGAGGAAATTTACATTAAAGATCACCAGACCGTACAAAAAGGCCAACTTTTAGCGCGGATTGATGCACGTGATTATCAAGCTGCTTTCGCTGAGGCTGAATCTAATTATGCCAAAGCGCAAGCTGACCTGAGTGAAGCAATGCTCGCAGTGGATAGACAACCCACTGTTATTCGAGAAACTGAAGCACAGCTGAGAAAAGTAGAAGCCGGAATTAAACTCACAAAAGATAATACGGCGCGTTATGAGCAACTACAGGCACTTGGAGCGGAATCTAGATTAATTACCCAGCAGTCTAAGACTACATTGACTGAACAATATGCTGACTTAGACAGCAGTAAAGAAAAAGTGATTGATGCACAGTATCAGCTCAACCAATACAAGATTCAGGTACAAGCCAAACAAGCAGCCCTTAAACAAGCCCAAGCGGCGCTTGATAAAGCAAAACTGAATTTGAGCTATACAGAGGTTCGTGCACCTATTGATGGAATGATTGGTCAAAAGTCAGCTAATGTAGGTAACTTTGTGAGTGCTGGTAATCCACTCATGGTGGTTGTTCCTTTAGATCAGGTTTATGTAGAAGCCAACTTCCGTGAAATTGAATTAAAAAAGATCAAGATTGGACAACCAGTTAATGTCTATGTAGATGCTTATAACGTTGAATTAAAAGGTGTGGTAGACAGCTTTTCTCCTTCTACTGGCGCATTTTTTTCTCCGATCTCGGCGACTAACGCGACTGGTAACTTTACCAAGATTGTTCAGCGCCTTCCTTTACGAATTAAGCTTATTGAAAATCAAAAAGATGTTGAATTATTACGTCCTGGTTTATCTGTTTTAGTCTCTATTGATACGACTAAATAATTAGTCTAAACCTTGGAATATAAATTAAAAAAGAGACCTTTTACGGTCTCTTTTTTAATTTATATTCAATTTAATTTTATTGAATGATTAATCTAAGTTCATAGCAACCGATCTGGTTGCTTTACGCTTTCGCGTGACAAACAACCCGCAAATGACCACCACCAAAGTTACACCTAAAGATAAGGTAGTTTCATAACTATAGGCTGGTGATAAGAACATATAACCTAAAACGGTCATAATGACTAAAATCACAAACCAAGTTAACCATGGGAACAACCACATTTTAAAAGATACAGCTGTACCCTCTTTTTCCCATTTATGTCTTAAACGCAATTGTGAAAATGCAATCACCAAATACACCAGTAATGCAATTGAGCCTGTGGTTGAGAGCAAGAACCCAAAGACTTGTCCCGGGAACATATAGTTGACAGCACAGCAGACCACACCAATCAACGTAGATAAAAATACAGCTGAGGTTGGTACGCCTGCTCCATTAATTTTTGTCACAACTCTCGGTGCTTCCTGACGCGTACCTAAAGCAAATAACATGCGAGATGAAGTGTAAACTGCGGCATTCATACAGCTTGCAACTGCAATAAAAACGACAGCATCCATAATCAGTTTAGTTTCAGGAACATTCAGGCTCATTAACACAAACTGGAAGGTACCAAATTTTTGTAAGTCTGGTGAACGCCAATCGACCAAAGCAACTGCAAGAAAAATAGAAACAACAAAGAATAAAATAATTCGGTATAGCACCAAATTGGTTGCACGTTTAATTTTTTCTTCGGGATTTTTAGATTCTGCCGCAGCAATAGAAAGAATTTCTATTCCAAAAAATGAAAATGCCGAGATTAAAATTGCTGATAAAACCCCGCCCATTCCATGTGGCATAAATCCACCATTTGAAAATAGATTGCCGACACCACTGACATTTGTTGCTAAAGGCCAAATTCCAAAGACAGCCATTGCTCCAATGATAATAAACACTACAATCGCAATAACTTTAATGAGTGCAAACCAGAACTCAAACTCACCAAAACTTTTGGTACTAAAAAAATTCGCCAGACTAAGTAAAATAATAAAAGCAAGCGCATAGACAGCACTTGAGATTTGCGGGAACCATGCGTGTAAAATTTCAGCCCCTGCAATAGCTTCAATTGGAATCACCAGCACCCAAAACCACCAATATAGCCATCCGATGGTAAACCCTGCCCAAGGGCCAATTGCTTTACGGGCATATGTAGAAAATGAACCAGTGTCTGGTTGCGCGACCGCCATTTCACCGAGCATGCGCATGACCAGAAAAACTAAAATACTTGTAATTATATAAGCGAGTACAGCGGCTGGGCCTGCTTTTGCAATCGCAGCAGAAGAGCCTACAAATAAACCTGCACCAATAACACCACCTATGCTAATCATGGTGATATGTCGATTAGAAAGTCCTTCACCTAATTTTGTTGTTTTATCATTGTTCATATTCGATTCCTTCAAATTGACAAACTGATTTTAAAACCGTTTTAAAATGTACTTCTCCAACTTGTACGAAACAAAAAAGGGAAAATCAGAGTTTTCCCTTTTATTCATCAATTTAATGTAGGCATAGCAAATTGTTTTGCTTCACGGACCTGTGTTGAAGGCCAGCGCTGGGTAATGGTTTTACGGCGTGTATAAAAACGGACACCATCTGGACCGTAGGCATATAGATCACCGAATAATGAACGCTTCCAACCACCAAAGCTATGATAAGCAACAGGTACCGGTAAAGGCACGTTAATCCCCACCATACCGACTTGAATGTGACTGCTAAAATAGCGTGCTGCTTCACCGTCACGAGTATAGATACAAGTACCATTACCATATTCATGATCATTAATGAGTTGCATGGCTTCTCGCATATTATTCACACGCATAACTTGCAAAACGGGACCAAAAATCTCTTGCTGGTAACTGGTCATGTTTGGTGTGACTTGATCAATTAAAGTTGGTCCAACAAAGAAACCTTTTTCATAGCCTGCCGGTCTTGCATCACGGCCATCTATCACAATTTTTGCGCCTTGCTGTTCTGCACTTTGAATATAGGCTTGTACTTTGTCTTTATGTGCTTGGGTAATCAGTGGGCCAAAGTCGTTGCTTGCATCTGCATAGTTGCCGAACTTCAATTTTTTCATTTCTTGAGTTAGCTTATCAATGACTACATCGGCAACTTCATCACCAATGGCAACTGCTACTGACAATGCCATACAACGTTCACCAGAAGAACCAAAAGCTGCGCCTAACAATGACGTTACTACGTTATCAATATCGGCATCAGGCATGATAATCGCATGATTTTTTGCTCCACCTAAAGCTTGGCAACGCTTACCACTCGCCGTTGCCATACGATATATGTACTCTGCAATAGGCGTAGAACCAACAAAACTAACCGCTTGAATTTTAGGATGATGTAGCAACGTATCAACTGCCTCTTTATCGCCATTTACAACGCTAAAAACACCATCAGGCAATCCAGCCTGTTTTAATAGCTCCGCTAAAAATAAAGCGGCAGAAGGCGCTTTTTCAGAAGGTTTTAAAATAAAGCAGTTACCGCAGACCAGTGCCATTGGGAACATCCATAAAGCTACCATAGCTGGGAAGTTAAACGGTGTGATCCCTGCAACCACACCTAGCGGTTGGAACTCGCTCCATGAGTCGATATCTGGACCGACATTTTTTGAATATTCCCCTTTTAAAAGCTCTGGTGCACCGCAAGCATATTCAACATTTTCAATACCACGTTGCAATTCACCTTGAGCATCATGAGAAATTTTACCGTGCTCTTGCCCAATCAAAGCACAAATCTTTTCGGCATTTTGTTCTAATAATTGTTTGAACTTAAACATGACACGCGCACGTTTAATGACTGGTGTATCGCGCCATGCAGGAAATGCTTGCTCGGCTACCTGAACTGCTTCATTTACCGTTTGAGCATCTGCAATTTCGACTTCTTTACTAATTTCACCCATCGCAGGATTGTAAACTGGCTGTTTTCTTGCCGTTTTAGATACAATTCTTCCTTGAATGAAATGCCCTAGCACTTTTTTGGCTTGTTCACTATGCGTACTATTTTCAGTTGAAACTTCTTCATAGCTAAAATCTTCTAGGCCATTTGTCATTGTTGTTACTCCTTACTACAATTAGTTTTCAGATCAAACTGTATTTTTCATTTGGTTTTTAAAGAACATCTATAACGCTACCAATGCTCTTAAATGTCTATAAGCCTTAATTCACTTGATAAAGCGCATCGCCCACGGCGTTCATTAAGCGGTCAATATCAGCCTCTGTACTGTTAAACATTGGGCCGAACTGAAGCGTGTCGCCTCCAAAGCGAACATAGAACCCTTCTTTCCAGAGTTTCATACCAAGCTCAAAGCCTCGGATTGTGGCATCGCCATCACGCGGAGCTAACTGCAACGCACCAATCAAACCACAATTACGAATATCTAAAATGTGCGGTGCGCCTTTTAAGCCATGCAGCATTTTTTCAAAACTTGGAGCCAATGCAGCCGATTGATGGATTAAATTTTTCTTTTCTAAAACATCGAGTGTTGCTAAAGCAGCCGCACAAGCCACCGGATGCGCCGAATAGGTATAGCCATGGGTAAACTCGACTGCATGTTCTGGTAAGTCTTGCTGCATAAAGGCATCATAAATTTCGTGGCTTGCCACCACGCCACCCAGTGGAATAGCGCCGTTGGTAATTTGTTTGGCAAAATTTAAAATATCTGGTGTTACACCAAAGTATTCTGCCCCTGTCCATGTCCCTAAACGCCCAAAACCTGTAATCACCTCATCAAAAATTAACAAGATGTTATGCTGATCACAGATCTCTCTTAAACGTTGTAAATAGCCCGTTGGCGGTACAATACAGCCCGCTGAACCAGAAATAGGTTCAACAATTACGGCTGCAATATTTGAAGCATCATGTAGTTCAATTAACTTAAGCATTTCATTGGCAAGCTCGACCCCACCTGTTTCTGCACAGCCTTTGGTAAAAGTTAAATTCGGCTGCAAGGTATGCGGTAAATGGTCTACATCCATAAGCTGACCAAACATTTTACGATTGCCACCAATGCCGCCTAAGCTTGTTCCCGCAACGTTTACACCATGATAGCCACGTGCACGACCAATCAATTTGGTTTTGCTTGGTTTACCTTTAATGCGCCAATACGCACGTGCCATTTTGATCGCCGTATCTGCAGACTCTGAGCCCGAGTTGGTAAAGAAAACATGTTGTAGTTTTTCAGGCATATGCTGAACAATTTTATCTGCCAACTTAAAAGACAACGGATGGCCAAACTGAAAAGCTGGTGAGTAATCAAGCTGACCTAATTGTGCACTTACCGCCTGTTGAATTTCAGGAAGCGTATGACCAGCACCACAAGTCCATAGGCCTGAGAGTGAATCGTAAATTTCACGGCCAGAATCATCAATTAGGTATGATCCTTTTGCGCCCACAATCATGCGCGGATCTTTAGCAAAGTTTCGATTTGCTGAGAAAGGCATCCAGTGTGCTTGATAATTTATGTGCATATTATTATTAGGTTGAGCCGCATCCAAAGTATGCTCAGAGTCGCTGAATTTATCCGTATCAAACATAACCATTCCTGTTTATTTTCAAATTATGGTTTTGAGTGTACATAGCGAGATAAGTTTGATAAATTCAAATTATCTTGAGTTTAGATTTAAAAAAACAAAACTAAATGAAACCCAAAAAATTAAATCAAGTCACTGATTTTGATATTAAATTACTTAAAATATTTAAAACGGTTTGCGACTGTCATAGTTTTACATCTGCAGAAAGCATTCTTGGCATTAGCCGTTCTGCAATCAGTTTGCATATGAGTGATTTAGAAAATCGTCTGGGCATTCGACTATGCCAACGTGGTCGCGCAGGTTTTGCCCTGACCGATGAAGGACGAGAAATTTTAGAATATATCGAAGTACTTACGGCAGCGATTGAAGACTTCCGCTCCAAAGTTAACCAAATGCATAATCGTCTTAAGGGTGAGTTTAATATCGGAATTATTAACAACCTTGTGACGATGCCAAGAGGCTATATCACCAATACGTTGACCCAACTTGCAGAGGAACATGCCGAGGTTATTATTAATATCAGTATGAGTACTCTGTCAGATATTGAATGCCGTGTACTCGATAACCGTTTGCACGCAGGCGTTATTCCACTTGTTACGCCTTTGTCTGGCCTAGACTATTTCGATTTATATAGCGAGAGTTCATTTTTATATTGCGGCAAAAATCATCCGTTGTTCAGCCAGTGCAGCAACATGAATCTAGATGAGTTAAAAACATGGCAAGCAATCCTTCCTAATTATGCCATCACACCAGAAGCGGCAAAGTTGCATCAGCTTTTAGACTGTAAGGCGACAGCAAGTGACCGTGAAGGCATCGCATTTCTGATTTTAACTGGAAAATTCTTGGGTTTTTTACCCGATCACTATGCAAAAAAATGGGTTGAAGATGGTTTTATGCAAGCTGTTTCAAAGGAGAAAATGCATTACAGCACACCTATTTGTTTAATTACTCACAAGGGCAAAAATCACAATATTATTTTAAAAACCTTTATGGAGATGCTTGAGAAGCGGATTGTTGCGGGTTAGAAATATTTTATATTCTTCAATCTGAGAGATTTTTACTTATTTATGCTTTTGCAAAAATGATAACTATTATTCAACTGATCTAAATAATCTAGCTATATTCATTAATTTAAAAAATAAGCCAATTCTATTTTCATGATAGAATTGGCTTAATCACTATATATATTTATACATTAACTCTATTTAAATTTTTATTTTTAATATTTTTGATGCTTCGTGTCTAGTTTTCTGCATATATCTTTTAGGCATACCTATTATTTCCTTAAGCATTGATGTTATTTCATCAGAAATATACTCTGGTTTTTTTCTCAAAAAGTTTAAAGCTAATATTGTCCAATACTCTGAAACACTATTAGATAAGGCAAAAGTAAGAATTTCTCTAATTTCATCATAAGTGTATAATTGTTCGATATTTTCGAATTCGTTGCTTTCAAGAATTAATAATCCTTCTCGTATGTCCTGCATTGATAATCCCCTTTACTTCACCCAGTTCTCATGATCTACAGTTATGCCTTTACTTTTTAGAAAAGCTTTAAATTGTACTCTAATTTCAGGAGTCCAATTAGTTCCATAATGTCCACTTGCTTCTGTTGTATGAAACTCACCATTCTTGCCTCTCGTTAGCATCCCCCCTACAATTTCTTTCGTCTTTGGATTTAAACCAATAGATTGTACAAGTTGTTCATGTGGTGATCCATTTTTAAATACATCGACTTTCCCTGTTACAAAAGTTTTAGATTTAGGATCATAGATAAACTCAACACCTCCACTTTTAGGGTAATAGTTTTTCAAAGCAGATGTATTACTTGATGGATTGACAGCTATTGCACCTGATACTGGCCCACTTCCATGCCATTTCGTTATTATTTGATCATTAGTTGGAGATGGTAATTTATGTGCTACTGAAGACACTATATTAATAAAAGACTTTCTTCCCTGTCCAGCGGGAGTGTACTCAACAAGTACTAAGGCTGCATTAATGAAAGGATCTTTAATAATTTTATCTATTGCTTGCTGCTTTGTAATAGGCTGTCCCACGCAATGTGAGATATTATTGCTCACACACAAATAAACCGAACCATTTACGCCCTCTCTAAATTGAACATTATTTCCAATTTTATTAAATAGTTCATTAAGATTTTCAGGCTGTCCATGAACATTGGTTTCATTAAAAAAAGCTGATGGATCTAATACTGCTAGATTATTATTTTTTACAGCTATCTCTGCACTATTTGAAGCTGTATTTACATCATAGCCTGCATATGCTGCTACAGCACCTGCAATTAATTTACTTGTATCTAAAACCCGTTGCTGTTCGGCTAAGGTTAAAACTTTCGTATGATCATTTAAATAACTCGCGACAACTTCTCCAACGCCAGCACCAATTGCACCAGCTTCACAACTTGCTTTTGTAGCTGCCGCTGCTGCACATCCCACCGCAGCATGAGCAATTTTATGAATCGTATATTCCCAAAACTTAGGATCTACCTTATCCAAGTTATCGCCAATTTGGCTTGCTAATTCACCTTGTAATGCTCCAGCTAAACCTGCTAGTAATGCAGCCTGTAAATTATCTCCGAGATCTCCCCCTTTAATCGCAGTTTGTACTAAAGTTGATCCTACTGACGATGCAAAATTATTAGCCAATCGGTCTGGTAAAAGTGTGCTATCTGGTTTTAAATTTAATGCAGAACCCACTTGGCTCATTAAACCAGCAGTAACAACAGATGCCGCTAAATTCTTAATAGAATCTTTACTTCCTAAATCTTTAAGTGTTTTACCAATATTTCCACCATTATTAATTAAGCTAACACCTGCTTGAGTTGCTAAACTTGTAATAGCAGCATTTGCCATAGCACCAAGGGTAGATGGAACAATTGCTCCAGCCGCAGTTGTAGTTATACCAGCAGAGCCAATCATACTTGCGCCTAAACCTACAGTTGTTCCACTTGCTGCTGTTCCTCCAGCCGCACCTGCTGCTGCTGCCGTTCCTGTGCCCATAGTCACAATTGTTATAATAATCACAATAATTGCAGCGCCAGCTGCTGTAAGACCTTGCTGTTTATAGTCCCAATCTTTTTGAGTTAATAAAACTTTTTGCCAATCTACATCTTTTCGGTTTACTAATTCTTTTAAATATTCATTTCCTGGTTTTTTAGATAAATCAAGAATCGCATCACGCAGCTCTACCTTATTAGTATCTTTTTCACTAATTGGAACTTGCACGCTTAAACCACCAGCGGCTTTAAAGGTAGGTAAAACTGGACCGTTAAAACTTGGTAATTGAGCAGTTTCAGTAATTGAGCCTTTATCCTGCATAGCTTGCCAAGCTAATGAGCTTTTTTCTTTTTTTAAGAGCTCTGTAATAGATGTCTTAGCGGCTATTAACTCAAGTGTTCCTCCAGTTTCAATCGTTGCCCCTTTTAAATATTCAAACTCAGTTCCCACAAGTTTCGTCTTATCAACCGCTTGCGTATTAATATAATCTGCTTTTAAATTTGCAGGTAATTCACTAATCTGAGTTCGTGTTGTATTAGTAGTAGTTTTTGATGAACCTAAAAGTGAGATAAGTTTAGAATATGAAGTTTTCTTTGTAACATCTACTGTACTGCTAGAAGATTCTTCCACAGTGTAAAAGTTAAGATTTCCCCCAGATTTAATCGAAATTGTTCCACCCTCAGCAGTAAAACGCCCAGAATAAATATCAATATTATTATCTGGAGTTTTAGCATTCACTGACTTATCTAGTTTCTTCGTTTCAATCGAAATATTCTTTCCAGAAATATCGACTGAAGCAGCATTTGTGTCATTATTTTCAGAAACAGTCGTAATATACTTTTTCTTTAAACCACCCCATGATTTTTTCTTTTCAGTCGTAGTGGTCAGGTCATAGCTTTGCTCAATAGCTGCATCAAATAAAATACTTTTATTTGATTCTATTTTTACGTCACCATTTTTTGAAGTAATACCAGTAGCTTGTAAAACTAAATTATCATCTTTGGTTTTACCTACAGTTCTTATATTAACGCCTTTATCCCCATTAATAATGGTAGGGCTGACTAATGTTCTGAAACTATAATTCCCTTCACCTTCAGTACCATTCTCATAAAAATCAGTATGGCCATCAATAATAATACTTGCATTTAATGATTTTGGAGGCTGATTAGCCCCAGTACTAATTGAAGATTTATACTGTTCAGCTACAACACCACTTGCTTCTAAATTCACCTGTCCCATTTGAGCAGAAATATTTCCTCCACTAATAGATAAACCTTTAACAGAAGTAATATTTATATTCCCTGATTTTGAAGTTAATTTAGTTTCAGTATGTTCTGAGCCATTTACTCCTTTAGTTAATAATTCTTTTGATTTTATTTCTGATTGCTTATCAGACTCAAGTTTAGAAATTAATTTTTCTAACTCTTTAACTTTTTCACTTTCGTTTAAACTCTTATATTTTTTAATTTCTGCTTTATAAGAATCTAGTAAAGGTATTACTTTATAATTTTCTGAAGAAATAAAACCACGTATACTATCATCATCATGTAACCAAGGCGTTCTAGGAATAACTATAAATGTAGAACTTCCAGAATCTCCTTCTGATGCTGAATATGTTTTTATATAAGCATTTTCATAGAAAAAAATATCACTTACATCTACATTAGATAAAGCCCCAGCACTATATTCTCCATTTGCCCCATCAAACAAATATGACATAGCTGCTTCAAGACTATTTTTGGTTTTTTTTATGTTATCAAGGAGTGTTTTTCTTTCTTGAAATTCTTTACTATTAGATAAAATATTTATACTTTTATCAATTTCCTTAATATTGTTTTCGATATTAAGTATATTCTTTGAATCAGCAGAACTATTTTTTAATGTATTTTTTATCCCATCAATCAGCACATCATCTTTACTTGAAACGATCTTAATATCTTTTTGTGCTGTTAACTGTGAACCTTGAATATCAACTTTAGCACCCTCTAAATTGATACCGCCATTCGCTGCATTCAAATTAACGACTTGTTCCGATCCATTTCCCGCAGTACCGCCATAGCCTTTTAAAATTAAAGTGCCAGTTTTAGAAACAAGTTCAATATCACCTACCGCCTTTAAGCTATAAACTTTAGGATCAATGGTTAAGTTAGAATTGGTTTGAATTGTTAGGTCACCATTTAAACTATTTAACTTTGTATCATTCTTAAGTAAATCACTTCCAACCGCATTCAAGTTCAATCCAGTCTGGCCTGTAATAAAACCACCCGCTTCTAATAGAACAGCTCCGCCGGTTAAATTTGTATTTTGTAATACTTGGTTTCCTGTAGCCGTTACAGAGGTGACACCCTTAGATGTTAAGTTTGTTACTTTATTCGCAATCCATTTGGTCGCTGGCGTATACTCAGCATTGCTATAAACCGTACGGCCAGAGCTTACTGCCAGATGCTGGTCTGAAGTAGCATTCACGCCCTGTAAAGTCAGTAAATCTTTTGCATAGAGTTCAGTATTACCTTTTGACGTTAATACGCTGTCAATAATTGTACTCATGCCCGCTCTACTATTGATCGCAAGTTTACCAACCGTAGAGCTGAGGTCCGTATTTTGGATTTTAATATCGGATTTGCTATTTTCTATCGAAACCGTTTGTCCCTTTAGAACATTATTTACCGTTTTAAATTGGCCCTTGTTTGCAGTAACAACTACATCATTATTAGCTTTTAAATTTATTCCATTATTACTTGAAACTAATATATCACCCTGACTCGCATTAACTTGTACCGATTGCAAGTTAACGGTGCCATCACCAATCGAGCCAAGCGTTACCCCTTTTAAACCACTAATAACGGACTGATCAGTTGTTAATTCATCTTTATCAGCTGAAGGCATCGCCTTGGTTATTTGAGTCGAGTTTAAATTTATATTTTTATTCGCGAGTATAGAAATCTTTCCAGCCGAAGATGTGGCCTTTAAGCTATTTGCAGTAACTCCACCAGCAAGTGCGGTTAGATTAATATCACCTTGAGCCTTGAGTGCCTGACTTAAAACAAGATCAGCAATTTCAGAACTCACATCAATATTCTTTTGTGAAGTCAGTGCACTATTGAGTGCTATTTGATTGGCATGTAGTTGAATGCTGTCTTTGTTAGAAATTTCTTTTGCTGTAACGGTTAAATTATTGGCTGCATCAAGCTGAACTATACCTGTAATAAGTGGAAGCGCCTTGTCAGCATTATTCCAGACCAGATCACGTCCACTGTAGGCTTTAATGTTTTTGACACGTGTTGCAGCATTTTCAAGTGAAAATCCAAGATTCTTTAGATTTAGATCTCCGGAACTATAGAGATTTAAATCTTTACCCGCATAAATCGTCCCGCCTTGAAGGTCAATGATATTTTGGGTATTAGCTGAATTTGCTTGTAAGTTGATTGAACCTAATGATGCCTGTATATGGTTCTCAGTAAGTGATAACTTACCGTTACTTAAAACATTTAAATCTTTGGCAGCAATCAGTTTTGCGCCTTTGGCTGCAACCAAGTCTTTTTGTACTTGTATGGTTGCTGTACCACGGTTACTTTTGAGTTCCGATCCCGCTGCAAGATTGATATTTGCTGCATCAATATAGACATCCCCACCTTGTGAGTCATCCATAATGCGGGTATCAGCAGCCAGATTGATATTCCCTTTGGCATTAACGATTAAAGGTGAAGATGCTAGGCTGCCGTTATTAATAATAATTTCTTTAGCATTTACATTCAGGTTATTACCTGAATCGATATTTAGCATGCTATTACTATTAATACTGCCTGATGAGTTGATGTCGGCAGCTGCACCAGTACCCGTTGTTTGTATATTCACTAAACCTTGGGTTTTACTGGTCGAACTGATTGTGCCACTGTGTTCAATCTTTCCGGCACTGGTAATCACCAGATTATTTACTGCCTGAATCGTCCCTGCGTTAGTCACGCCCAAACCTTTTTCAGTTCCCATTAAATAGATGTTGTTGGCATACATTCCACCCAGCGCTTTAACATCTACCGCCAATGTCGGTGCAGTTCCTGTGCCTGTTTTAGCAGTAACATCCTGTAAATCTGCACTGACATTATTCGCCCCGGCAATCACCTGAATATCATTTTTGGCACGTAGTTCAGCACTAAGCTCTAATGCACGCGCATAGAGGTCTACATAATTTGCATCATTATTATTTCCCCCCAAACCAAATTTAGAATTAGGGTTCGCTGAAACCGTAATTTTTCCTTGGTCAATCGTAAACTGCTTGATACTGCCATCAGCATTTAACTGAGGTTTACCCGTGGTAAAAATTGCCTTGTTGGCATTAATAAAGCCACCACCTTTAATGCTAATACCAGACGGATTGGCAATAATCACATCTGCCATTTGCCCTGCAACTTCCAAGTTCCCCTCAAAGCGTGAAGCTGCTGATGAATTTACTTCATTTAAAATAACTCGCGCTTCGCCTGTGGCTAAAAATGGGTTAGCTGCAACGTTTCCTACTGTTTTTGTCGTAGCACCCTGACGGCTGTTATTCAGGACTGCCCCTTCAGCCAATACATCAAACTGTTTATAAATATTATGGGATATCCCATTTTTTGGAGTTTGAATATTGACTACCGGAACAACTGTACCTGCCGAGTTCTTACCGGCACCAATCACTGCTCTATTCGCAGCATTTGCGGCACTGTCCGCTACAATACCCGCATAGACAGGTGCTAAAGGCATCCACAGACTTATACTGGCAACTAATGCTTTCACTTGCCAGAGTTGATGAAATGCCTGTGATTCAGTGTTATCAATATTGTTCTGGGTACTTGCTTCACTTTGGCCTGATGCCTTGGTTTGGCTTCGTACATTTTCAGCCACAGCCACAAACATTTGACGTGCTTTGCTATAAATAATGCGATAACTATTCTTGTTCATGAATTAAGTCTTTTCTAAAGTAAATTAATAAGAAAGGTTGATACTAAAACCGGTAACCCAGTCTTTTTTTATGCTGTCAGGTGCAATCAGCCCCCGACCTGTAAAGGCATCCAGATAAAAACTATTTTGATAAGTGCGTAGCCCTAAAACACTGCCGAGTAAATAACGCTGACCCGGTATGCTATTGCGACCATTGACCCAGCCCTGATCTACTGCCATATAAAACTGGGTATTAGGAATTGGTGCATTTAAACTGATTTCTTGTTGTAGATACTGCCCGTTATCTCCAGAAAGCATGAGTTCCCCATCAAAACCACGCACGCTATAGCGCCCGCCAATATAAAAGCGGTCATTCGGTACTAAAATTTTCGGTGCATATTGTCCACGCCAGTTAAGACGGTATTGAGCTGGTTTTTCAAGCAAAAGGAATGGTGCACTAAAACGTAAATCGGCACTTAAAAGTGGAGCACGGGAGTAACCTTCAACAGGAAGATGATTCCCGTTATTATCAGTAATGTTTTCTTCTGCTGCAGTTCGGGCACCTACCCCTGCCCCACGACGATAATCGATGCTGCCGTCTAATACCGCATTTCCTAAATATTGACGGTGCTGAAACCCTAAATTCCAGCCTGAGGTTTTACGATGTAATACTTCAACCTCAATATCATTCATAAAGCTTTGGCTTTCTTTATAATAAATCTTTCCGTAAATACTGGTTTTATGCTGCCCGCTACGGCTAATCACACGAGATAGGTTTAGATTGGCTTGTTGGCTATTACCATGATAAATAATAGGATAATCTTTAGATACTATCCTTCTTTGACTATATTGATAATCATTGTAGCTAAGACCTAAATCATAGTAGCCAACAGGTAACTGATAATTAATAAAGTAACTTCGGTTTAAGTCTTCATTAAAGTCATCTAAAGAATGACCCACGTTTAGCGATAAAATATCATTTAAATGAAATGGATTATTGACACCTAACCCCATATTTCCCATATAGGTACCAGTGTCCTGATTACCCGAATCATCTACGCTTAAATTGAAATTAACTTTTTGTAGTGGTTGAAGTTTGAGTATTAAATCACTATAGCCCGTTAATTCTTTATCTTGAGCAGTTGCGGGAATAATTTGCATATCTACCGCGTAGACACGTTTGAGATTTTCCAGCCCCTGATCGAGCCTTTTTAGATTCACAATGTCGCCCGCTTTAAAGGGCAAGCCTGTCTTAAGCTGTAATGAAGAAATTTTACCTTCTTGTATAACAATCTTATTCAGGCGTCCAATTTGCACACTCAGGTTTAAATTACCCTGGTTTAAGTCTTGCGGACTCACAACAATTTGACTGGTAATAAAACCCTTTTTTAAAAGTTCGTTTTGGGCATAGTTGACAATGTTATGTAAACTTTGGGTTCCAATACATCTACCCCAAATATTTTGTGGGTGTTTTTTTATGGCCTTAACCACAAAATTAAATTGCTGTAGTTCAGAGTACGACTGAGCATTTAAAGGGATAAGGCTAATTTCTTTAACCACTACGCATGGGCTTTCTTCAATAACCAGATGCTTAAAGTCTTGTAATGGCTTGGTGTTTTGGTAAGGAGTTTGCTGGGCAAGCTGGTCTTGTAATTGCTGGTTAAGCTCTTTTAAACGTTGATCTTGTAGCACCTGACTGGGCAAAGAAACGTCTTCGATGGCATAAACATATTGGTGAAAACCCGCAAAAAGAATAAGGGAAGAAGTTATAAAATTTCTAGTTAACATCTTATAGACAGAATTGTACGTATAATCACATTATTTTACATAAAAAAACATATTATTCAATTTTTCTTTATCTTTTGATAAAATTAAATTTATCAAGATGAAGTAACTACCGACCACCATCTTATTAATTTCAATAAAAAGATATTGTTTTAAAAACTTTTATGGAGATGCTTGAGAAGCGGATTGTTGCGGGGTAAAAATCTTTGCTTTTTAATTTATTGAGCTCAAACATTGTATTCTTATATTCAAGGTATGCCTTTTCGCTGATTAGAACTAAAGAGTCTTTCTCTCTCGACAGCAACTTCATTCATTTATCAACGTACTTAAAATATGAAGTATAGCCTCATTATTAGTAGGCTTTACGACCAACAATGAGACCTATATTAATTTCAATCTTAAGCTTATATTACGCTTCTATCTTTTTGTCTTTACTACTTGAATAGATAAAATATAAAGCAATCCCTAAGCAAATTAGCGCTCCTAATCGATACGGTGAAAAAGGGAGCATTTCATTACCAAACCAGCCAAAGTTATCAATCAAGATACTCATCAAAAGTTGCCCAAAAATTACAGCTACCGTAGCTACGGCAGCTCCAATTCTTTGCACGGCCAGTACCATAATGACAATATAAGGTACGCCACACATGGCGCCTAATAACTGCCATTTAGGAACATCTAATAGCGTTAAGGTGTGTTTTGGTTCAAAGTAAAAAATAAGGAGTGCCGTAATTAAAGCACCGACTGAGAAAGTCAAAAAAGCACTACGAAATACACCAACTTTTGCTCCAAGTTGACCATTAATTGCGGCCTGTACACTCAATAAAGCACCACCAATGACGGCGAGAAAAATCATTAAAATTGTCATGCGCGTCTCCTATGCTTTTGCGACAAGTACAAGTGCAGCAATAATAAAGATGAGTGCCAATATTCGTTTACGGTCTACCTTTCGGTGCGGAGTCCCCAACAAACCATAGTGGTCGATGATCAGACTTTTAGACACCTGACCCGCTAAAATGCCTATCATCGTCATGGCAATACCGATAATTGGAGTGGTAATGGTCAAAATAATGACGTAAGCAGGGCCAAGAACACCACCGAGTAATTGCCAAGAAGGAAGCGTAAAAAATGAATGACTATTACGTGGACTAAAAAACAACATGAGTAAAAAGGTAAGTGCTGCACCCACGCCAAAAATACTAAACGTGGCCCACAACTCACCTACTTCCTTTCCTAACGGCCCTAAAAGCCCAGCTTCGACCGATAGCCCCATTCCCCCTAAAATGGTTAGGAGTAGTAATAGAATTTGCATCTACATTGCCTCTTCTGTATCTAGGCAACGAATACTAAGGTAGCCAATTCATCAGAAAAACAGCATAATTTATGAATCACTTTTGCAGAAATTGCACAAATGGATTTAACAAATTCGATTGATATCCGCACGCTTCGGTTCTTTATTAGCGTTTACAATGCTCAAAACTTCTCGAATGTAGCGCGTAAAGAAGACGTATCTGCATCTATGATTTCTCGAACCATCCAACAGCTTGAAGATGCGTTGGGGCAACAACTTTTCTACCGTAATACGCGAGCAATCACACCGACCGAATCGGGCAAATTATTTTTTGAATATGCAAAAAGAATTACCGAACAATTTGATGAAGCACAAAAGGCATTACAAGATAAAACTATAGAGCCATCGGGACTCGTCCGCATTAATGCTCCTGTATTTTTTGGTCAACGGCATATTGCGCCGTGGTTGGCGGGTTTATCAGAGCGTTATCCAAGACTTTTAATAGAGCTAATTCAAACCGACGAATTTATAGATCCGTTACGCGAAAGCACAGATTTAATATTTCGGATTGGAACGCTAACTGATTCATCATTTCATGCACGTATTTTTGCTACACAAAAATATCATTTGGCCGCCTCTCCTCAGTATGTTGCCAAATATGGTGTACTTGATCAGCCTAAAGATCTCAATCAACACAAATGCTTAGTCTATAAAGGTTTTGAAGGTCCTAACCGCTGGTTAGTGAGAAAGCCTGATAAAGAATGGGTACATTATCCAATTACCCCCTTACTTTCTTCAAACAATGCCGAGAGCTTAATGACAGCTGCGCTTCATGGTATGGGTATTGTTCTATTTCCTGACTGGTTGATTGGCGAAGCTTTAAAACAAGGACACTTAATCAAGCTTTTACCTGAATATGAAGTCGCGATTAAATCCCAGCCACAACATATCGCAGCCATTTATCCAAATGTCCGCCATCCTCCCTTAAATATTCGAGTGGTAATAGATTATTTTGCTGAAATCTATGGAGACACACCGTATTGGCAGAATTAATTTTTTATTTATAACAAATCTATAAAGACTCAGCCGCACATACTAGCAACTATTCTTTTAGTTTCTGGGTTGAGTACTATAGTTACTCTGTCTGGGCGAAATTCTTCTGTAACTGGCTCCCCAACATAAGCACTTCGATAGACTCTTGCATTAGTCATCGATAGGATCTGCTTTTCTGTTAAATCAGTTTTACCTATGAGATTCTTAGCTTTAACTGGATCACAATCAAAAGACGGATCCCATTCTTTACTTTTGCTAGGTACTAGAGGCTTAGATTCTATCTTTTGTTGCTGTTCTTGAGCTTGTTTAGGAGCTTCAGCATTTAATACATTATTTGAGCAAGCTGAAAGTAGGCTTATCACAAGCCCCCAAAGAATATACTTTTTCATATTTATAAATACTAATTATCTATTTAGAACCAATATATCATAAATTAGAAAGGTAACCCCCGCCCACAGCCCATATAGCATAGGGCTTACTGTATTGTGATAATCTATTAATTTTTAAAATAAAATCAGTCAATTTCTTTTTAGCGTAAAGAATTGAAAGACAAATATCATACATCACAAAACTTGCTTAAGCGTGAACACTTCATCCATATTTCTAGAATATTTTTCCACTTTTTTCCCGCTCTATGTTGAAAATATTTTTCCAAAACCCCCTCTACTCACCACAATTTAGTAATTTTTCTGTAGCCTTAATAAGAATATCAGTTGGTCTATTCTTTTTAACAACTGGATACAACAAGCTTTTTGTAGAAAAGAATCGGCAAATTATGTTGGATACCATAATTCATGCAGGAATACCATTTCCTGAATTCATGGCTGTCTTTGTGTCTCTTTGTGAGTTTGTACTAGGACTAATGCTTATCATCGGGCTTTTTACTCAACTTTCTTGTTTGATCTTAATCTTTATTTGTTTTATTGCATTCATCACAGTAGGCATCTATACAATTCCATCAGGACTAGATCTAATAACTTGGACAAGTTGGTTTTTTTATATTCATGATCTGCTTTATATATTTATTCTAACTTTTATTCTTTCCAAAAAGCCTGATCCTTTAACTCTTGATCATTTGTTATTTAAAAAGTATATGTAAATAAAAGTTCTGCTAATAATAAATCTTTAGCAGGACTTCCTATAGCTAAACATGTTCGACTAATAGAGACCAATTAACTGGTCTTTTTATATATAGATCACTCATAAAAAACCCACCGAAGTAGGTCATTTATATTCTATATAATAGCTGTTGCCATCAGAACTGTTGAAAACCATATTTAAAGTAGGGTAAATAAATTCACCTCTTAACAAAATATATTCAACTTTAGTTCTCTGAACTCTAGATGAATGATTGATTCTATTAGTATTTTCCTCTGTATAGTTTGCCTGTGCCCTTGTTTCTTTTCCTTGGTAATCAATAATTGTAATGTCTTTTAGCATTTATATGCTCCAATTTAATTAGACATATTATGCTTAACAAAATTTTTATACTATCAATATTTTGTAGGCAACTAATTTAAATTAATTTTTAAAATTTAATTATCTGTACATTGAGAAAATTTATATATGTGTGCTTTATGTACCCCTACTTGAAATTGAGATAGGATAATTTCAAGTTTTAAAGGATAAGACTCAACAGGTTACATATAATTGATTTTATTTACGAAATATACAGTCGAAATAAAGTCCATTTCTATGACATATCAACACATATCAGTCTTAAAACAACCGTAATGTAAAGTGATTTAAAGCGTAGTATGAACTTTCCCTAGTGAAGATAAGAAGATAAAAATGTCAGGTTTTAAAAGTTTTTCTCAAAATACAACTAACAACGCTAATGTCATTAAAGCCCAAATGAATAAGCATTCTGCAACACAACCATCAGAAGTTCCTGGCACCGTAAAAGATTTGCCTGAGAATAATGATCAACCTGATCCAAATAACAAATAATTTCTTATTAACAGTGCCTTGGAAGTTATTTTGAGGTCCTGCTACTATTAAGAATAAATTAGTGCACTGATTTATTATACTATTAACTACTTTTATCAATTTGATTTGTTTAGTTATTTTAAGAAATTGCAGCCATTCATTCCAGAAAATTGATATGACTAGTCTCTCAGATATGAGGGGCTTTTTTAATTGTATTTCTACTTAACCAGTACTTACCCACTCATTAAAAAGAGCACCTAAGTGCTCTCTCATCCTTATTGATTTTTGTATAAGGCAAAATTTATTGCCCTTTCATATGCCTGTTCCTGTAACTCCGTATATACATAAAAGTGCTGTTCTGCTTTGGTAACAGGGTTAATAAGTTTCATTGGTTCATAACTATGAGTATTTAAATCATTAGGATCAACATCAAAAGCTTCTAATTGCTGCTCTCTCCATTCTCCACTTAGTACACCACCTACACAAAGCCATTTCGTTGTATTGTCTGACATATCTAATCCATATTTTTGGAGGTGTTTACATACCATATCACGCCGTTCTTTGAGCTGTATTATTTTTTTCAGACTAAAAAATCGATCATCTAATTAAATGACTTCTTTAGTAAAGTAATTTTAGGATCCATCAAAACAAAAAAGCCCTCCACTAGAGGGCTAGATTCAAAGCTACTTAAGTAAACTTACAATATTGGTCCACCCCATCTTATAAGCCAAATCTAAAGGAGCCATTGATTGATTATTTACCTCCAACTTATTCGTATTCAACCTTAAAAGCTCTTGAACAAATAAATAATTACCCGCTATAACTTCACGATGTAATAATTGATTACCACTTTCATCTTTTTCAGTAATGATTGCAGGGTCTGTCTTTATAATATTTATGAACTGATCCAAAATATTCTTACACATGGGGTGTTCATCTAGGTTTTCGGGACAATTTTTCTGCTCATAAACTAGAAAAATTTCATCAGGATTACCAAAATCAATCCCCCATGCCTCATCATATTCTTTACGATCTGATGCATTTAAAGTCTTACGATATTGTTGAATCGTAAACCCACCATGAACAGTGCCATTAGATAAAAACATCCAATCAACGATAGACTCAAATTGAAGCTTTACAGTTTCACCAGCTTGCACATTATCAATAATATAAGGTTCGTTTAATAAAGTTCCTGAAATTGTACTACCATCAAAATCAATTTGATCAATCCACATATACTCGATTAAAGGGTCATTTTTATCTTCAAGGTTTTCTTGGATGAATGCACATTTCACATAAGCCAGTTCTAAAGCAGGAACAATTCGTCGATATTCCCAATAAAGTTCACGCCAAAAATATTTAAATGTACCTATAGCATTCTCAAAAGCTAGAATCATTTCTGGAGATTCATTCTTATACAATTTATTCATATAATCCATATTACAGTTAATTAATATTAAAATTTCTTATAATAACACTATGATAAATTTAAATATCTTTAAATTTCTTAACTATGACACTAATATTCATAAAAAAATAACGGCCAAGGCTAAGACGAAGCCAAATTAAGGTTCTTGAGCAAAAACCTCTAGCAAAGCCAATTCAAACAGGTTACCTTTTATATAAATTAAACTTTCCAATTAATTTCCTAAAATTTAGGTTTAGTTCAGTTATATTTATTATGATCAAAAAATTAAGTGCATTATTAATATTATTGTCTACATCACTACATGGATTAGCTGCAATACATATGAGTCCAAGAATTGGAAGCTCCTCTTATAGTGGCCCCCTCGACACACTTATATTAATGATTGTCGGGATTGGAGCTTTATATTTTTATTATAAGTCATTCTTAAAATGGATTAAACGAAAATCAACTGGTGAAAAACCAGAACGTAAACTTGGTCTTGATGACTGGGGCATTACACTTGCAGGATATGTAATGGTATCAATATTTGCATGTGGACCTATATTTGAAATACTACAAAGTATAGGCGACTATCAACTTGTAAGAGACACTTGGTATATTGTATTTATATTTTGTTTTGGATTATTGTTTTTTTTAAGAAGAACCTAAGAAGCTATCTAATATATAAATTAAAAATCCCACTAATAATCAATATTTAGTGGGATTTCTATAGCGAAACATGTTCGACTAACTTAGATACTTCAGTACTGATACTTATAATTAAGATATAGAAAATAAACGACGTAGAATAATATTGAGACAAAGAGAGTAAGTAAAAATGAAACCAAAGAGACTATGCTCATTTCAAATGATATATTCGCTTTAATTCCTGTCTCTTGCTCTCTTCTTTTTATAGAAAGATAACCTTTCATATTGCAAAAAGTGAAAAATATAATCGTAATAATTATGAGACAAAGCAAAAGATAGTATTCTGATGTGAAAGGATTATTGATAGCATCATTGCATTTTTGCTTTTCTATTATTTCTGCTTGAGTTAATTCAGTTTTCACTGAAACACCCCATTTCTGACTATCAGGTAGAAAATACTTATATTCACAATAATCTATAAATTTTTCTTTCTGATCACGTCCATCTCCTTTACTGCTAGAAGATGAGGTGTGATTAAGCCTTACTGTAGTAGTTGTCATTTGCCATTTGTATTTAAAAATTTGGTGCAATTATAAATACCGACTAGCTCTAAACTCAATAAACACCACTCAATAAAAAAGCCCATCTTCCGATGAGCTTCTTATTTAATTGGGATTATTAATATGCATTAGGCTTTAAATTCTGCTAATACAAAGTTTTTTACTATTTCATCAAAATTTGGTTTTAGTAGAGTTGGCTTGCTATCTTTTATAGTTTTATACCAATAACTCGCTGCAACTCCCACACTAATCAAAGCTAACAATTTCATTGCTCACCTCACTTATTGGGAAGAGTGAAACTTAAAGTATCATTCGCGTTTGTAGCGTTCCAACTCGTTTCAGGGAGTTTTCTGTATATTTTTTAAGCAATGTGTAATAAAAAAGCTCCCTATGCTATGTGAGCTTTCTCTAATGCCAAAAGTGCAATTTACTTACACTTAGCCCACTATAATGCAAAAATAGATTTATTCTTCGATTTTAACTTTGTCTGTAGCAAGTGTAATTATAAATGGTTGACTGAAGTAAACTGGGTAATCCAAATTCTTATATCTAAGATTTAACTTTTCCTGAAATCTCTTAAAGTTTGAAGCTCTAATCATTTTTAAAATTTTTTCATCTTGCTCTGGATCACCACTACTCTTAGTAAGAACTACTTCAAATGAACCATTTTTATAAAGTTTTATGCGTGCCTCTGCTGTTAGATGTTTTGGTGCTGATTTAGAAATATTGGTACTTGGAACTTCATCATTTGCATAGACAGACATGCCAAGAGTTAAAAAAAATAGCCCTCTTACTAAATATCTTTTTATCATATTTTACCTATAGTTACGTTTACTCATATTTTTATAAATGCTAGGATTAAATAAATCATTGAATAACCTAAATAATATGAGCTTTAGTATTTATTTACCAGCTACATCTTTTAAAGGCACACACAACACACCATTATCGAAGGTAGTTTCAAATCTGGCTCATTTGAAAGCCATCTTTTCTTTAATGGAAATTATTTACTATTACCATCTTAAATCCAAAGCGCCAACTTTTCCCAGTTAGCGCTTTTTTTGTTTACAATTTTCTGATTATTTTTATAAAATTCTCTAGCGGTGTATTAAGCCAAAGATCAATTTACAGCTTATTCTCAGCTAAAAAGAACTGATTAATGTACCCGAACAAAAAACCTCTCCACCACCACATCCCTTTCTTCCAAACTTTTTGAGCTTAAAATCTGGAACATCAAGCCATCAATTAAGTTTAAAACCAAGTCGGCACTTGGTTTTAGTGCATGAGTTTCCAAACTAAAAACCAGATCAAAAAGTTCTTAAAGTAGCTATTTTCTATACTCAATTGCCATGTGGTAGGCCTGCGAGTAAATCTGTTTAGTTTCAAAAATGACTTTAAGTATGCTGTGCCGCCTAATTATGCCACCATACCTCAAGCAGTAAAACTAAGAAATAAGAGACCTTTTATGGCCTCTTTTTCTAAAAAATAGAACTTGGTAAAAGCTTTTAAATTTATTTTTTCATTAGTTTAAAAGCAACTACATAGTCACCGGGCGGTGTTTGCATAAAGTAATGGCCACCTGCAACAATGACAACATACTGCTCTCCATCAATAGAATAAGTCATAGGTGTTGCTTGTCCACCCGCAGGTAATTTGGCACTCCAGATCGACTTACCAGTTTTACTGTCAAAGGCATGCAAACGGTTATCAGTTGCAGCAGCAACGAATACAACTCCACCATCTGTAATAATAGGCCCACCATTATTAGGTGTACCAATATTAATAGGTAAATATGTTGGCAATCCAAATGGACCATTGTGCTCTGCAGTTCCCAAAGGTTTTTGCCAAATCACTTTCTTGGTGTTCATATTAATAGCAGTAATCATTCCATATGGTGGTTCATTGCATAATACGTTGGTAATTGGAGCATAGAATGGTTGAACATTTACTGCATAAGGAGATTCAGCCATTGCCGCAATTGAGCCATTTTTCTTAGCACTAAATTTCGGATCATCCATCGGTAAAATACCTTCTTGATCTGCTTTAGCTCTTGCAACCAACTGGTTATACATTGGGGTATTACTCCAGTTAGCGATCAAAATGCCATTTTTAGGGTTATAAGCTATGCTTCCCCAATCACTACCACCATTAAATCCAGGATATTGAATCCATGGCTTATTAACCGTAGGAGGAGTAAATTCACCAACATAATATGCCTGTCTATATTTAATACGACAAAGCATTTGATCAATTGGTGATATGCCCCACATTTTTGATTCTGTTAGATCTGAAAACCCTAATCGAGGAATATCTACAGACCATGGTTGTGTAGGTGAACGCACATCATCTGGAATAACAGATTCAGGAGCTTGGCGCTCGACAACTTTTGAAATGGGTTTGCCTGTAATTCGGTTTAATACAAATGTTTGTCCTCTTTTTGTTGGCATAATGAGCGCTGGAACAATCTTTCCTGATTGATCTTTATAATCAAGTAGAGTTGCTTGTGATCCTAAATCATAATCCCATGCGTCCTTATGAACAGTTTGAAAACTCCATTTTTTTACACCTGTTTGAGCATCTAATGCGACAACTGCGGTAGAAACTTGATTTTCTTCTTCTGTACGTAAAGCACTATAGTAGTCAGGTGCTGAACTTCCTGTTGGAACATAGACTGTATTTAATTTTTCATCAACAGTCATAACTGTCCAAGAGTTAGGCGTACCACGGCTATAAGTTTCACCTTTGGGAGGTAATCCATGTCGATTTGGTTGTCTTACATCCCAAGCCCATTTAAGAGAGCCAGTATCAACATCATATGCACGTATTACACCAGAAGGAGCTGTACGCCGTTGGTTATCTTGAACTTTATGGTTGACTACAATTACTCCATTTACTACAGGGGGTGGCGATGTAACAGCCATGAATCCTGGAACTGTATGACCAATCCCTTCTAGCAAGTTCACATGTCCGTTTGTACCAAATTGGGGACATGCCTTTCCTGTTTTTGCATCTACCGCTATAAGTTGCATATCTAGCGTGCCTTCAATCACCTTTTCATGACATATTTCATTCTCAGGAATTACTTTTGAAGTATAGAACGTGACACCACGACACACTGCAGTCGACGGTAATTTCTCGTAAGCTAAATTGTGTTTATATTCCCAAATTTTCTTACCAGTACGCGCATCTAATTTCAGCATGTTATTGGTAGCAGTACACAAGTAAAGAGCATCATTGACTTTAATTGGTGTTGTTTGGGCAGCCCACTTATTTTTTTTATCTACAGGAGGCATATCTCCTGTACGCGTTACCCAGACTTGTTTTAATTGATTAATATTTTCAGGGTTAATTTGATCAGTGGGTGAAAAACGGGTTGCCTGCACATCTCTTCCATAATACCGCCAATCACTATCTGGTTGAGTACTATCCGCATGGTATACATTTGAAGTATTTTGAGGAATTTGGCTTGTATCGAGAGAAGTGAAATAGGGATACCATGCTAATGCACCTGCTATAACAAAACATGTAACAATTAAGCCGGTAAAACTATAAGCAACTCTTTTTCGTATACCATGCGCAATATATGGCAGGAGTAAAGATAAAAAAAATGCGAATACAGCTATGGTCGCTACACGAGGTATCCAGCCCCAAAATCTTGTACCAGACTCCCAAATTGTCCAAATGAGTGTGTACACAAAAACTATGCCAAAGATTTTAGCGCCTATAATCTTGTTTAGATACAGATATATACTTGATATTATGAGTAATAATCCAGTAATGCAGTAATACCAAGATCCATTTAATATTATTAAATATGCTCCACCACCAAACAAAGTCAGAGCAAACAATAACTGTATCACTGCATAAGCTTTTATAAAAAAGCTTGCACTCCCTATAGATTTAGAGCCCATTATTACCTCTTTTTAAATTATTTTTAAACATAATTCCAAGCCATATCTTTAAAATCACCGTATATAATTTCTATTCACAGTCACAGTATCTAGATTTAAAAATTTTGCGAAAGGTTAGGTGAATTTTAAAGGAATAGAGAGTGTGAATAATGCTTAAAAACAGTAGAAGATAGATTTTTCTACACACAAATACTTTTACAAAGACACTATTAATTATAATTTTTTTAAAAAGCTAAACTATCGCTAAAAATGAAATTATATGTTGCATTTTTTGCAACATAAAAAAATAAATAAAAAATAACAATAGTTTATATTAATATTTTTATAAAAATGTATTTAAAAAATATCTTTCACTCTCTCAAAATACATGGTAAAAATCATATATAAAAAACAAATAGATACACAAAAATTTCTTAAAAAATACTCTACTAAAATATACATTTATTTTTCTAGCTATTATTTATTTTCAGTAAAATTACAAAAAATAAGCATATTATAGAAAAATAAAAATCTTAATTTTTGATGCAGCCCCTATGAAAGACCTAAACGATTTATACATTTTTTCCCTAATTGTAGAGCATGGTGGATTAAGCAAAGTTGAAGAAAAAACTGGTATAAGCAAATCCAAATTAAGCCGTAGATTATCTACATTAGAAAAAAATCTAAATATTAAATTACTACAAAGGGACTCTCGACAAGTCAAAATGACGGCTATTGGCGAACAAATTTATCAATATGTTCAATCTATGCTTAAAGAGGCTCAAAATGTTTATGATTTAATTGATCAATGTCAAGAGGAGCCAATAGGTACTATTAATGTGAGTGTTCCAATTGGAGTTGCAGAAAGACAATTACCTTTGATTGTTCCAGAATTTATGGAGAAATACCCTAAAGTTGCAATAAACTTTATAGTGACTAATAAAAAAATTGATATATTAAAAGAATCAATAGATATTTGTATTAGGGTCGGCTCTAGCAAAGAAGTTGATAACAATTTAGTAATGAGACATTTAGGCTATCTTGAATCCGTTTTAGTCGCTAGCCCTGAATATATTCAACGGTATGGAATACCTAAACATCCAAACGAATTAAATAATCACAAATTATTAAGCAACAACCTAGATAATGAAAATCAGACTTGGTTTTTTGAAAATTTAGAACAAAAGTTAAATACAAGTATAAAGCCATTTATTAAAGCTTCAAGCCTAACATTACTCATGTCATTAGCACAAGATAACCAAGGTATTGCTTTACTCCCTCTTATCAGATGCCGAGATTTAATAAATGAAAATAAACTTATAGTTATTTTACCTGAATGGAAACTTCCTAAAGGAAATTTTCATATAATATTTCCACCTAGAAGTGGAGCACTTCCAGCATCTAAAGTTTTTCTCGATTTTTTAATTGAAAAAATGCCAAATTTAATCAATAAAATGCAGGATATCTAATTAAAATCAATATATAAAAAGTCTATACCCGATTTTAGGTATAGACTTTTTATATATTGATAGGCGTACATTAATAAAGCTGTGATTTCACCATTCTTTGGAACTGAAGTTTCAAACCCATAATATTGTCCATATTTTGGTCGCAAATATTCAGTTGCCTGATTACCTATTGCATCAAGATATGCTGGTAGCTGGGCCATATGTGAATTTGTTTTCTGAGGATCAGGAGCTCCTACTCCCCACTGCACCACGCCATATGATTGGCCCACTGCTTGTTTCATATCTTTTAGAAACTCTAAATAGAAATCTACATCAGCTTTAGATCCAACATTTCCATGGCCACCACTCAGAAATACCCAATTTAAACTTTTTAATTCTTTTAAATTTTCTTCAAAATAAAGAGGAACTTCAGCACCAGCAAAACCCCAATAAGGTAATTGATCGGCATTTATTAGATCGGGAATATGTGCAACTTTCTCACTTGGAATTAACCAAACACCTGTATCGGCAGTGTGTGCTGCATATTTGAAACCATGTACTTGAACATTCACCCCTTCAAAATTAAAACTACCATTTTTAAAAGGAATTGTTTCAGTAGGTTTTGGTAATTTACTTTTAATTCGGTTTAAAAGCTCTGCTGTAGCATCAGATGAAATAATACGTACTTTGACACCTGCCTTTTTAGATGCTTCAACAATTACTGGAGCTGAGCTGATATGGTCAGCGTGCGCATGAGAATAGACAATTGTTGTAACAGGTAGTTTTGTTACTTCTGAGATCGCTTTTAAAATCTTTTCTCCAGCATTTTCAACTGGGTCAAATAACAGTACTCCTTTTTCACCTACATAAAACATCGTTCCATAAAATTGAGATTGAAAAAAATAAGTATGTTCTGTCATACGTTGCAGTACATACTCTTGCTGAAGATTTCGGTTATATAGCCGGTCAATTTTTTCCGATGGATTTAAAGCTTTTTTACTCGATTGGGAAACATAAACCGCATTTACAGTAGAGGGAGCTTCTGGAATATCTATCGTACTTTGAGCATTGGCTCCATGACTTATGTTCAAATACATTAAGCTTAGGAGTGTGGTATTTAAAAAGATCTTTTTCATTCGAAACCTCAGATATACAATTAAATTAAATGTTCTATACTTGATAAAAACATTCTTATATTTCTGATTTCGAAAGATTAAAACAAGCTACTAAAATAAGAACTTAAGTTGCAAAAATAAGAACAGTCAGCAGTTATTTTTTAACTTAATATTCTCGTATTAATAAATTTTTTTTTAAATATAAATGCTCAACGCTATTTTCTAGATTCGTAACAAGCTTTTTTTAAGTTTTCCATTGCCTGTGCTGGCATAGGCGCTGTCATCATTGCATGATAATTCATACATTCTGGGGTTTCTTCCTTTTGCATATTCTGATTAGTAACACAGGCAGAGATAATAAAAGGGATAGATAATATTCCTAACAATTTCATAAGCAAATTCCCAAATTATGATGAAATAATTCTAAATAATTTTATTTTAATATATGTTTGATTTTGTTACATATACTCAAAAATCAAACAATTAAAACTATGTTCAATTCATAGTAAAAAACCTCTCCACCACCATATCCCTTTCATCCAAACTCTTTGAGCTTAAAATCTGGAACATCAAGCCATCAATTAGGTTTAAAACCAAATTGGCATCGGGTTTTAATGCATGAGCTTCTAAACTAAAAACTAAATCAAAAAGTTCTTTAAGCAGCCATTTTCTATATTCAAGCGCTATACGGTAGGCCTGCGGGTAAATCTGTTTAGTTTCAAAAATGGCTTTAAGTAATAGATAGTACAGGCTATTAAAATTGACATGTAAAACAATAATCTCTTTGAGTTTATCGCTTGAGGTTCGGTAACGGCTTGAGTAGATAATTGCCAGCACTTCTTCTTTGAGTTTGCTTTTTTGAAAGGATACGCACATTTCAATAAGCCGCTGTTTTGAGTGAAAGTAATTATAAAAAGTGGTTTTAGGAATTTTGGATTTTTTGACGATTAAGTCCACACCCGCATTGTGAAATCCATAGAGATTAAACAGCTCAATTGCTGTATGAAGAACCTGTAATTTTTTGGAAGATCTTTCTAAGGTTGGCATCGTTTTACCGTTATAAGTTCTTGTTGTTGCTAAAAGAGATAAAAAAGCCTGTGCCTTTTCTGGGAGAAAAAAAGGCACAGCAAAGCCGTAAAGACTGTGCTTGGCACATCTCAAGTTTTATTGTTGCTAAGTTTTAGACGTAATGATTTAAAGCCTGAAAAGCTTATAGGCAATCAAGTTTCTTTAAATTGATTTAAGTTGTGTCGAGATAGATTTTGACAGTGACTGCCAATAATTTATGAATGTGCATAGCCAACTCCTTCTTTTGGGAGTTCTGCCAAAGCATTATAAATTATGGTGGCAGAACGGAAGCAGGTTGACGGACTGGTTTGAACTCCAGCACACCCGAAGGTGTCCCACTCCCGCCCTACCGCTACGGGAGGGAACGAGGTGTGCACACAAGACTACTCCTCAGAAGAAATAATCCTGATGTGGTTCAAATAGCGGTCCGTCAAAACCGGCTGGCAATGTAGGCCAGCCCGCAAATGGTAATCTTCAATATTTGAGCTGTCAATGTGAAATTGGCTAGAAATTATTTAATTAATTATTGTTTTTCATAGTATTAGATACTTTAACTAAACAACTTATACAGTAATACTGAACAGCGCTTTGCAAAATGGGGCCTGTCAATATACCCCATTTTGGTTAAACCTTTCTATTTACTAATTTTTTATTTAAAAATTCCAAGTCATAGATAAAGTTGCCTTTAAAGGTTCACCGGGTTGTACCCATTCATCTGTATAACTTGAAACGTAATAATCTTTATCAAAGACATTATCAACATTCAACTGTACCCTTAAATCTGGGCGTACTTGCATATATCCACCGACATTAACCACTGTAAACTCAGGCAAACTTGTTCCATTATCGATATAGTTGGCACTACGTTTACCAAAGTAATTGATGTTGCCTACTAAGCCAGCAGCCCTTCCAAATAATTCAAACTGATAATCTGCGTTTAAGTTTGCAGTGTGCTTAGGAATATTTTTTAGGCGAGCGCCTTTGGCATCGACTTCACTTTCTAAAACAGAAGCTTTCGTTAAAGTATAATTCGCGCCCACATTCAAATGATCGCTAAACTTGTGCTTTAACTCAATTTCAACACCATGACTTTGGACGCGACCACTATCTACATAACTGTCGGTTATACCTTCAGTCAGTAAGTGTTGTTTATCTAAATCAAAATAAGTTAGACCAAACCAGCTTTGCGGTAAAAATTGGTATTTTGTCCCAATTTCCCAGCTCTTGGTTTTCTCTGGGTCATACAGTCGATTCTCTTTATTAAGACCTGTATTTAACTCAAAAGATTTTCCCCAATTACTATAGAAAGAAAGCTTTGTTGTAGGTTGATAGTTCACTCCAACACGTGGACTCAAAGGTGTAAATTTTTGCTGAGCCGATATTCCTGTTCTGTAGTCATCAATTTGTTGCTCAAGGCGATTAAAACGCCCTCCAAGCAACAAATTCCATTGATCATTCAAAAAAATCTGGTCTTGTAAGTTCAGTCCCAGCATATTTTGAATTTCTTTGGTATTTTTGGTTATTCTGCTCAGCACTAAAATATTTTGTCCGTAAACTGGATTATAAATATTAATCGGACTAGATGTACCGACTGCATTACGAAGCTGAATTTGGTCAATGGTATAGTGCCCAGCTTCAATGTTTGCGACTACTTCGTGCCTAATTGTTCCTGTATTTAGTTTCCCGCGTAAAATCGACTGGAACTGAAATGTATCAGTTTCAAATTGTCGGTAACGTCTAAATCGGTTTGCAGTTTGACCATCTGCTGAAATACTCGAAATTTCAGTAGAGGTTCCTTCCCGTTCGCCATGACCATAGCTTAAAGCTGTTGTGTTATTCCAATTTTCATTAAATTGATGATTTAACCTTAACTGGTACAGTTGGTCTTTAACCTTAATGTCTCCATCTGAAGGCTCACCCAAAAAGGTCTTTTTGTTGACAACAAATGCCCCGTTTACCATTGGAACACCACGATCAAACACGCCTTGATGTTCAGAAAATTCTGTATCTAAATTAAGCTGCGTCTGATCCGAAATTTTCCATGCAAGTTGTGGGGCAATAAAATAATGCTGACTGTCGACATGGTCTCTGAAACTCTGATTATTTTCATAAGCCAGTCCAAGCCTATAGGCGACAGCATCATTTAATGCGCCTGTGCTATCTAATGAAGCTCGATATTCTTCTAATGTACTACCACTTAAGCTTACTTCATTTTTTGGCATCCATTCTGGTTGTTTGGTGGTAATGTTCATAATGCCACCTATAGCTCCTTGCCCATACATGGCTGCCATAGGTCCTTTTAAAAAATCAATTGCCTGAACATTCACCATATCTCTTGCAGTATGAATACCACTTAAAGAACTCAAACCATTACGTAAATAGTTTGTTCCCATGTTGGGGTCAGTACTAAAACCACGAAAAGAATAGTTATCCCAAAAACCACCACCATAACTGTCTTGATACACCACACCATTAACTAAAGCTAATGCATCACTCACACGTTGAATATTATTATTTTTAATATCTTGAGCCGATACATGAGACTTAGTAAATGGAACATCTAACAAACTATGGTCAAATTGGGTTAATGCTATTGAAGAATTAGAATTTTCGCTGCTATCTTGGGCCTTAACCGTAATTTTTTCTAGCTCGGCAATCTGGTTTTCAAGTTGGCTTTGTGCCATGACTGACATAGAAAATTGAGCAAATAAAATGCTCCACGCGAGTGGATGAAATAAAAATTTAGACATGACAAACTCTGTTTAGTAATTAAATAGGAACAGATACGTACCTAGTAATGAATTAAGCAAAACAAAGTTGTTTAGGAGGAGCTCGCCCTTGCGGTGAAAGAAATAAGCGTCTTAAATAAAATAATATATAACTTAGCGTTGCCAGCATAATGAAGCGAACAACGACACCAATTGCAAACAAGGTTAACTTGAAGCCATCAATAGTCGCAATGTGGCTATAGAGATAACAAAAATGACAGCTTAAGCTTGAGTCGTGCTGAACGTTTTTGTTTAAGAGCTTTTTATGAGAATCATTTTTTATATGGTGAGATAAATGTGGTTCAGACTGCATACTTGAATGATTCATCATTTCACTAATTTGTTCACATACCATTTGCTGATGCATTTCGCTGGGCAATAGGCTTTGCCAGAACACGAGGTTCTGTAGCAATATTGCTAGTAAGCCGATTAAAAGCCCAAACCGATACATGAAAATTAGTCTCACCAAAGTGCTGTGAAAAATAGCATATTTTTTTTAATATATTCAGCAATCTTCGACTCTCATCTTCATTGTTTTTAAAAATTGTGAATAATTTTTTACTTCTACACAAAAGATAACTTGCTCTCTTTCATTTTTCATATATGATTGAGTAATCACTCAATTAATATGTTTGTATATGGCTCGTCCTCGTAGTGAAGATAAACGTAATGCAATTTTAAGTGCTGCTATTGAAACATTAGCAGAGCTTGGCGAGCGTGCGTCTACCTCAAAAATTGCCAAAGTTGCTGGCGTGGCAGAAGGTACTTTATTTACCTATTTTAGTAATAAAGAGGAACTGCTGAACCAGTTATATCTTTCGTTAAAGGCTGAGTTACGTCAGGTCATGATGCTTAGTTACCCTGCCGATTCTGACTTACAAATACAAATGTCGCATATCTGGCAAAGCTATTTGGACTGGAGTTTAGAAGCTCCCCTTAAGCGTAAAGTCATGGCACAGCTTTCGACTTCGGAACAAATTACTGAGCAAAGCAAACAAATTGGCATGCAAACCTTTTGTGACCTCACTCAAAACATTCAAGAACGTATTAACGATGGCAGATTAAGAGACTATCCACCGTTATTTATTGCTTCAATTTTAGGTGCGCTTGCCGAAGTTACACTCAATTTTATTGCCCAAGACCCTTCTCAAGCCGAGCGTTATCGCAAATCTGGTTTTGAAGCCTTTTGGCATGCAGTTTCAATATAGATAAAAGTAAGGATGCACGGCGTCCTTATTTTTGAATGAATTAATGAGTGAGTAAATACTCATTTAAATAAATCACAATAAGTACTTAGCCCAAGTTCTTATTTGTACATATAGGTTTGTTCCAATAAGGAAAAACAAAATGACTATTTCAAACACAACAGACTTGCCTACTCCCTTAATGCCATCACAGCAACACAATGGCAAATTTAGAAATACGCGTCCGAACCAACACAAGCCTTCTTTTGGCAAAACGCTTCAACTTATGTGGAAGTTTCTATTTAATAAACCAAAAGACACTGTTCCAAACAAAGCAATTCCTGTTTTAAGTTTGTCAAAAGAACAGCTTTTAAGTGCGCCTGACCG
Source organism: Acinetobacter sp. 12966 (assembly GCF_031196995.1). NCBI lineage: Bacteria > Pseudomonadati > Pseudomonadota > Gammaproteobacteria > Moraxellales > Moraxellaceae > Acinetobacter > Acinetobacter sp. 12966. The sequence goes on along the minus strand of NZ_JAVIMC010000135.1, from coordinate 31,423 downwards.
CTCTCTATTTCGTTTGGGCCACTCAACTATCTTGTTAAAACTTCAAAATGAGTTTTGGTTAACCGACCCTGTTTTTTTAGAGCGTGCATCACCTTTTCAATGGCTTGGACCAAAACGTTTCCATCAGCCCCCAATTAGCATTGCCGAATTACCACCCATTAAAGGCGTGATTTTGTCGCATAACCACTACGACCATCTCGACTACCATGCAGTAATGCAGCTTAACGATAAAGTTGAGCACTTCTTAACTCCGCTTGGTGTGGGTGACACACTCATTAAATGGGGAATTCCAGCAGAAAAGGTTCAACAACTTGATTGGTGGGATACCACACAGGTAGATGGACTAAAATTAGTGGCTACCCCTGCCCATCATTTTTCAGGCCGTGGTATGGGTGATAGCAATGCGACACTTTGGGCATCGTGGGTGATTATTGATAATGATTTACGTGTATTTTTTAGCGGTGACACGGGATATTTTGATGGGTTTAAAGAGATTGGACATCGTTATGGACCTTTCGATCTGACCATGTTAGAAACTGGCGCTTACGACCCCGAATGGCCCGATGTTCACATGCAACCAGAGCAAACTTTACAAGCACATATCGATCTAAAAGGACGTCATTTGTTACCCGTGCATAATGGTACTTTTGATTTGGCGCTTCATGCTTGGGATGATCCATTTGAACGTATCATGGCTTTGGCTCAACAAAATAAGTTAGCGATTAGCACACCGCAAATGGGTGAACTATTGAACTTAAATGAACCAAATGTCGAAAATTATTGGTGGCGTTCGTAAGTTTGAAGAAATTATTTGGAGAGTAAAAGAATGCTTTTACTCTCCAATTTTAAAATTTTAACTTGTGTGATGTGCCTTCCACGGAAACTTAATTGTGCACAAAACAAAAACCAGAAATAAAAATTGAGAAATATACATATAGTTGAGCAAGTCTCGCCCTACTTTTAATGTAATCCAAGTGTTGTGAATGACATCACTAAATATAATAAGAAAAGTTAGAATTAAGCCGATACGAGGTCTATAAAATAGAAGAATTGCTGCAAGTGGATCAATAAACGTTAAAGATGTCCAATAAATACAAGTAAATAAAGGCGCATTGTTATAGTCCCAAAACAAACCATGCATCAAAACTGTTTGTAAATGGTTGAACCCTGCACCAATAAGGCAAAGTGCATAAATACATCTAATAGTAAATTCAGTTTTCAAAAACAACTCTCTTATTCATTCATCGTGCTATGTAAAAAATATTTTTATTCAGATAAAGCTATGCAATATTTTAATTGAAACAATCTACATAAATATAATTTAAAAGACTCTATAAATAAATGATAAATGTCTAGCCCCTTCCTCTATCTTACTTATAAGTTGTGAACTATTTGATTAAACATCTATTAGACATCCGTACGATTAAAAGAAATCAATAAAATATTTTTATTTATTAAAATTTAAATTATTCAATTAGATATATTCATAATTAACACGTTGATAGCGTTTATTTAAAACTAGAACCAACTTTGTCTTAGTTTTATTATTGACTTAAAACACAGACTACATTGGTCTGCGTTTTTAATTGATCAATTATGAAATTAAATGGCTTATATCACTAGTAGCGTCGAGTATGCGATTCACTGTCTTCTTTTTCTTGTGAACAATGAAGACACACCTTTGAGTAGTAAGGATCTTGCTGAATTACAAGGAGTCTCTCCAAGTTTTATGGCCAAGATTTTTCCTAAACTTGAAAAGGCAGGTCTCGTTATTGCTCAAGAAGGTGTTCGTGGTGGGTATTTACTCGCTCGATCCGCTCATGAAATCAGTTTTTTAGATATCGTGAATGCAATAGAAGGTGAAAAACCGCTTTTTGAGTGTCAAGAAGTTCGTGGTAAATGTGCGGTCTTTAATCATGCTCCGCCAGATTGGGCAACCAGTGGTGTGTGTGCAGTGCATGCCGTCATGCTACAGGCCGAAAAAGCCATGCGAGACGCTTTAGGTGCTCATACACTTGGCGATATTGCAGACCGTTTTGGCCGTTATGCACCTGACGTGTTTTTTAGTGATGTAAATGGCTGGATCAATGAACGCATCGAAGGAAGAACAGCAAAAATGCGTAAAAGTAAAATATCGCGGGATACCCCCGACTAATGAACTGATAGGGTTCGTACCCTAACATAAAATTCTCTTAATTCTTTTTAAACGCCTTCTCAGATTTTTCGGACAATCAGGGAAAGGATTCGCTCACCCAAAATTTTGTGATGAGCTGGAATTTGTTGTCCGAAAAATCTATCAAAAGGATAATCAAATGAGTAAGCGTATTATTATTGCTGGTTCTGGCTTTGCTGGTTTATGGGCGGCATTCGCTGCCCAAAGAGCAATTCACTTGGCTTCACAAGAACAAAACATTGAGGTGCTGATGGTTTCCCCTAGCCCAAATGTTGGGATCCGTCCTCGCCTTTATGAAGCTGTGCTTGAAAACATGAACCCTGATATTTCATAGTTATTAAGCGTGGTTGGGGTTAAATTTCTGGCAGGTTGGGTAAATAAAATTGACTCAAACCAACAGACAATCGAAGTTTCAACCACTGATGGCAACAATCAAACCTTAAGCTATGATCGTTTTATTCTGGCAACCGGTAGTACGACTTTTATGCCCCCGATATCAGGCCTTACCGAATATGGATTTAACGTAAGCACCCTAGAAGATGCTGAAAAATTAGATCAACATCTTAAAAATTTAGCCAACAAACCTGCAAATGCAGCGCGTAACACTGTAGTTGTTGCTGGTGGTGGACTGACTGGGTTAGAAACCGTGACCGAAATGCCTGAACGTCTGCGTAGTATTTTAGGCGAAACTGATATTCGTGTGGTTTTAGTTGATTCTTCAACAGAAATTGGTGCAGCAATGGGCGACCAAGCTGCTACGGTTATTCGAGAAGCCCTAAACGAGCTAGGTGTTGAAGGTAAAGCTGGGCTACGAGTTACGGCGTTAGATGCCACTGGCGTAACGCTTTCTAATGGCGAAAAAATTGAAACAGAAACTGTAATCTGGACTGCGGGCATGCGGGCCAACCCACTCGCCTCTCAAATTGCAGGTGAAAAAGATAATTTAGGCCGTTTGATTGGGGATGCTTATTTACATGCACCTGAAGCAAAAAACATTTTTGTGACTGGCGATACGGTAAAAGTTCCTACCGATGATTTAGGGAATTTTAACGTGATGTCGTGTCAGCACGCCATGAGCCTAGGTCGTGTAGCAGGTTACAATGCAGCAGCAGAATTAGTTGATTTGCCACTTCATCCATACAGCCAAACGAAGTATGTCACTTGCGTTGACTTGGGTCCTTGGGGTGCACTTTATACTGAAGGTTGGGATCGACAAGTTCAATTTGTACGTGAGGAAGCGAAAAAAATTAAACAGGAAATTAATACTGTCTGGATTTATCCACCAGTTGCAGACCGTGAAGCTGTTTTTGCAATAGCCAATCCTGATTTTGTGATTGTTCCTTAAATTTAACCTGGCAGGATCAATCCATTTATTTAAAAACCCTAAAAGTAAGCCCATCTCTGGTTCTACTTTTAGGGTTTATATTTGAATTATTAAATTATGACTTTTCAAGCGTTTCTATAATCGCTAAAGCCGTCTTCTTAGCTGAAAACGGGTTTTGGCCAGTAATCAAGTTGCCATCCTGAACCACGTGTGGTGCAAATGGAATAAAGGCCTTATCATAATGTGCACCATATTCTTTAGCTAATTCTTCAGCATTGTATGGCACCTTTTTTGCCACTCCTGCCAAAACCTCTTCACTCCATGCAAAGCCTGTTAATTTTTTGCCTGTTATAAGTCGTTCACCATTTGAAAGTCTGACATTCAGCAAGCCACAATAGCCATGACAAACACTCGAAACAATGCCGCCTTTTTCATAAATATTTTTGGTGATTTCTTGAAGTTCGGGATTATCTAAAAAATCCCACATCACCCCATGACCACCTGTGTAATAGATCACGTCATAATCTTGCCAATTAATATCAGAAGGCTTAAAGGTATTTGCCAGCAGCGTAATAAAAGCCTGATCTTTTTCTCGGTCTTTAACTGACTTATCAGCAACGAGAGGCACAAGCGATTTTGGTTCAATTGGAGTTTTTCCGCCATTTGGACTCACGATATCTTGCACATAACCTTGTTTTTCAAACTCATCATAAGCATGGGTGAGTTCGCCTAACCACAGCCCTGTTGGTTCATCAACATCTTTATAGCGTGAAATATTGGTCACGACATGTAATATGCGTTTAGACATTTCATCACCTCATTTTTCATACTTATAATTCTATCTTTCATCTATCAAAACATAGAAAGCTGTTACTGAAAGTGTGCGCTTGGTAAAGTTATGAACCTTGCTTTTACATTACTATAAGTCTAAAGTTAACTTTAATGTCAATAGAGTATGTGGCTATGAATATTAGCGAGTTATCGAAACTAAGCGGCTTAAGCACCCCTACAATTCGTTATTACGAGCAAATCAAACTCTTACCTAAAGCAAAAAGAAAATCGAATGGCTATCGTGAATATACCGATAACGATTTAAAGCAGCTTTCCCTCATTCAGCAAGCCCAGCAAGTCGGGTTTTCTTTAGCAGAAATTAAAGCTTTTTTGCCATCAAAAGTTGCTACTTGGAACCATGATGCACTCATCCAAACGCTTGAATCCAAAATTCAGGAAATAGAACTTTTAGAAGAAAAGTTAAAAGTAAGTAAGCAAAATTTACGAACCATGGTTGAAGCTATTAATAACAAACCAGATGAAATTACTTGCGAAGAAAATGCAGAACGACTTATGAATCTCTATTTCGACAAAGTAAACACTCAGTAGTTTTTAACTTCAAATAGAAGTTTTTTTATATAAATAATATAGAAAAAACTAGACTATCTTTTGATAGTGAAGACCTATTGCTCCAGAAGCAAAAGTTTTATTTTCAATGAGTTTAAGATTAGTCTTTTCCTGAATACCTTGAAATAGTCGCAAGCCTTCACCAATCAATACAGGCGAAATCGTAATTTTGTATTCATCAATTAAACCAAGTTGCATGAAATAGTGTGCAAATCGAGGGCTCCCCAAAATAATCATATCCTTGCCAGATTGCTGTTTGAGCTTATTAATTTCATCTTCAACATGATCTTTTACAAGTCTGGAATGATTCCACTCAACTTTATCTAAGGTTGTTGAAAAAACGATTTTCTCAGTCTTTTCAATCCATTCAGCATGATTTCGCTCATGTTCCGAAGCTTCTGGATTTGAAAGCATGGTTGGCCAATAATTATGCATCATCTGGTAAGTCGCACGTCCCCAAATCACCGTATCGACAGTGCTCAAAATTTCTCTTGCATGTTTTGCCAAATCGGCATCATAAGCAATCCATCCTATGTCCATTGCCCCATTTGGACCTTCAACAAAACCGTCAAGCGATGCGTGTAAAAACAGAATTAATTTTCTCATTATTCTCATTCCTCTATTAAATAACGATCAACGAACCAGAATCTGGCAGCTCAGTCACTAGCTTATAACCCATCAATTTTGCTGGTGTATATGTACCACCTTTAACGGTATTTTTGAGTAAATAATTCACTACTGTCAGTGAGCCATTTACGGTACTGTGACAATTCAAATACAGCGATTTCACCCGTAATATCTAAATGGTGAGCGCCTGCTTTAATGCTCGCTTCCATCATAGGTTTTGATGATGCTGAAAATGGCCCTGCACAGTGCATGACCAGTTTAAAACCTTGGAGTTGCCCACTTACCGCATCTACGTTATCCACCCCAAAAGCTTTAGTCGAGTCCCAACTCTTGAGCAAGTACAGCAACTTTTGCTTTATAACGACCAGCCAAAGTTGGTTTTAGCGCTTGGCGTACAGCTACACGAGCGATTAACTCGCCCGTGTAGCCATTTGCTCCATAAATTATCCAGTTTGAATCGTTAATTTGTCATAACACAACTCACTTATTAAGAAGCAAATGAATAGTCACGCATGCCTTTTTTGTATTGGCGGGTACGGCATGACATCGCTGATTGTTGCAAAATTAAAGCCCAAGCTGGTGAAACATTTGGTTTTGTTTTTTTACCAGAGCTTAAATTACGTAACTGGAATTTAACCACCGCCATATTGGCAAGCGAAGCAAGTGTTTTGTTCTTCCAAGTAATCGGTTTTAATTCAGGAGTAAGATTCTGGCCTTGTTTCCAAGCATTTGGCAAATTAGGTTCAATTGCTAAAGCTGTGGCAATACCGACCATATCTACACCGCTTTCAATTACTTTCTCTGCCACTTGTTTACGGCGTATGCCACCTGTCACCATAACAGGCATTTTGGCAACTTTACGAATCTCTTGCGCAAATTCTAAAAAATAAGCTTCACGAGCAAGAGTACGGCCATCACGAGCTTGACCTTGCATGGCAGGTGCTTCATAGCTACCGCCTGAAAGTTCAACCAAATCTACAGCGTGTTCATTTAGCATTTTAACTACTTGTTGAGCATCTTCAGCACTAAATCCACCGCGTTGGAAGTCGGCTGAGTTCAGTTTTACTGCAACAGTAAACTGAGGCGAAACTACTTTACGAACTGCTTCCACAATCTCAATTAAAATGCGAGCGCGGTTTTCTAAAGAACCACCCCACTGATCTTGGCGTTTATTGCTGAGAGGAGAAAGAAACTGGCTTAATAAGTAACCATGTGCTGCATGAATTTCTACACCTGTAAATCCTGCTTTTTCACCTAAACGCGCCGTGTTTGCAAAACGCTGAATCACCTCTGCAATCATAGATTCAGTCATTTCAATTGGCGTATTAAAGCGATTTGACATTTTGCCAAGATCAAGTGAAATAGCCGATGGCGCCCAAGTCTGCTGACCAAGGTTCGCTTGCATTTGACGCCCCGGATGGTTAATTTGAAGCCAAACCTGAGTACCTTTTGAACGACCAATTTGTGCCCATTTTTTAAAAGTATCTAGATGCTGCTCATCTTCTAATACTACACCACCCGGTCCAGTCATCGCTCGGCGGTCTACCATCACATTTCCAGTAATAATTAGACCTACGCCACCATTTGCCCAAGCTTGATATAAACGTATTAATTCTTCTGATGGTGCATGGTTTAAATCAGCCATGTTTTCTTCCATTGCCGCTTTAGCAATACGGTTAGAAACATATGAGCCATTTGGGAATACTAATTTTTCGAACACTTTCATTGGAATGACCTCATTCAGTATGGCTTTACTTTAAGGTTAAAGCTAGCTTTAATGTCAATACCTTTTAGTATTTCTATATTTAGACATTTGAATTCATTAATTTTTATATAAAAAAAAGAGGCACTTAATAGGCCTCTTTTTTAAAGTTTAAATCTTTAAATTATTCACGAATAAACGCCAACAAATCAGCATTAATCACTTCATGGTTTACAGTTAACATACCGTGAGAAAAACCTGGGTAGATTTTGAGTTGGCTATTTTGAAGTAACTCTGCAGATTTTACGCCAGACGTTTTATAAGGCACGATCTGGTCACCGTCACCATGTAACACTAAAACAGGAATGGTGATTTTCTTTAAATCTTCGGTAAAGTCAGTTTGTGAGAACGCCACAATACCATCGTAATGCGCTTTTGCACTACCCGTCATACCCTGACGCCACCAGTTAGAGATGATGCCTTCAGAGGGTTTCGCATCTGGTCGGTTAAAACCATAGAACGGGCCAGATGGCAAGTCGCGGAAAAATTGCGCACGGTTTGTAAGGACTTGGTTTTGAAGGTCATCAAAAACTTCTTTTGGTAAACCTTCAGGATTATTTTCAGTTTTAACCATTAGTGGGGGTACTGCACTGACAAGTACAGCTTTTTTAACATTGTCTTGGCCATGACGTGCAATATAGTGAACCACTTCACCGCCACCCGTTGAATGGCCAATGTGAATTGCATTTTTAATATTTAGATGTTTAACCACTTCTGCAACGTCATCTGCATAATGGTCCATATCGTGACCATCCCACACCTGACTCGAACGCCCATGTCCACGGCGGTCATGAGCAACTACACGAAAACCTTCTTTAAGGAAAAAAAGCAATTGCGTGTCCCAATCATCTGAACTTAAAGGCCAACCGTGATGAAAAAATAAAACTTGGGCATCGCGTGGTCCCCAATCTTTATAGAAAATTTCTACGCCATCTTTTGTGGTTACATATCCCATCTTTGTTCTCCTAATGAAAAACTGCTTGTTGATTCGTTATAAAGATTTGAATATTTATACTCAGTTAAAATGAGCTTTGATGTTCTAATAACAATGTTGCACATAAATTAACATGCTCTGATATGAGCAACAGTAATTACTCAGTCAATTAATGTAAAAGTAATTTTTTTCGGTTGATATCTATTCTAGTACTGAATTTTTTACTTTCGTGAAAATAGCTAAGAAAATAATGGCGAATGAAAAGGTTGATTAAACGTCGTTCCAACCTCCATACAATTATATATAATTTAAAACAATGATTGGATTAAAAAAACCTATTACAAAATATTTAAAAATCATTTAAATACAATATATTAAAATCAATAAGGCATACATTACCTTTCAAAAAGTCGTCTTATTAAACTATTGATTAAATTTAGCTTTGTTTCAATTTTGATATTAATAAGAAAACTTGATAGTAAGGGATATTTACTGTGAATCAGACTCAACATTACACCACGGAAGTTGCAATTTTAGGTGCAGGCCCAGTTGGGTTAACAATTGCAAATTATTTAAGTAAACAAGGTGTACAAGTTACTGTTATTGAACAACTAGACCAACTCATTGATTATCCAAGAGCGATTGGTATTGATGATGAATCATTACGCACGATTCAGTCAGTAGGTTTAATCAAACAAGTTTTACCGCACACTACCCCTAATCATGCTATGCGGTTTTTAACACCTAAAGGTCGCTGTTTTGCGGATATTCAGCCTATGACTCGCGAATTTGGCTGGCCACGTCGTAATGCATTTATCCAACCCCAAGTTGACCGTGTTTTACTGGAAGGTTTAGCAGCCTATCCAACCACAGAGGTGCGTTTTTCACGTCAATTAAATAGCTTCACTCAAGACAAAGACCATGTAACGTTAAATTTAACGACTAAAGATCAAAAGCAGGAAATTGTTCAAGCGCAGTATTTAATTGCTTGCGATGGTGGAAATTCATTTGTACGCCGTACACTTAACATTAATTTTGAGGGTGAAACTGCTCCAAACCAATGGATTGTTATTGATCTTGCCAACGATCCACTAGCGACGCCTCATGTATATTTATGCTGTGATCCTGTACGTCCTTATGTATCGGCAGCTTTGCCACATGGTATTCGTCGTTTTGAGTTTATGGTAATGCCTGGAGAAACTCAGGAAGAATTGAGTAAACCCGAAAATATTAATCGTTTATTGAGTAAAGTTTTACCTCATACGGACAATATCGAAGTGATACGTCAACGTGTTTATACACACAATGCACGGATTGCAGACCGTTTTCGTGTAGACCGTATTTTATTAGCTGGAGATGCAGCACATATTATGCCTGTATGGCAAGGTCAAGGTTACAATAGTGGCATGCGTGATGCTTTTAATCTTGCTTGGAAAATGGCATTAGTCATTAAAAAAATTGCAAAACCAGAGATTCTAGACAGTTACCAACTAGAAAGAAAAGACCACGCTCAAGCCATGATTAATTTATCTGTTTTAGCAGGACATGTTCTTGCTCCACCAAAGAAATGGCAAGGTGTTCTTCGTGACGGTATTGCTTATGTATTAAATTACATACAACCGATAAAACGTTATTTGTTAGAAATGCGTTTTAAACCCATGCCGAAATATCATCAAGGCATATTGGCACCTTTTCCAGAAAAGAATACACCTGTCGGCAAGATGTTCATCCAGCCTCATGTCCAGCTTGAAAATAAAGACAAAGTTTTACTCGACGAAGTGATTGGTAATAACTTTGCCATTCTTGCTTGGGGAGTTAATCCTACTTGGGGAATCTCACCAAATAGTATGAAAAAATGGGCTAAATTAGGTATTAAATTTATTCAAGTCATACCTGCGATTCAGTTAGACGCTCCGAATCGACCTTCTGACGAACATGTAATTACTATTGGTGATCTAGACACTGAAATTCGCTCTTGGTTTAGCCAAACAAATCAATCTATGGTGATTTTAAGACCTGACCGTTTTATTGCAGGTCTCGCCATTCCTCAAACTGTAAATAGTATAAGTGAAGAACTGTTCCAAAAAATGCATTTGATCAACTAAGTATAATTAAGCCATTCTTTAGAATGGCTTTTTTAAAATGCAAAATTTAGATGAAACTGTTTTTTAAGTACATCCAAAATTAAATCTATAGCTTTGTTTACATGGTCTTTGCGATAAGAAACGTGTAGACCTATCATTGGTAAAGGTTCTACCGTCTTTTTAACTACAATTTTATCCCCTAACAATGGAATAACATACTGAGGAACGAGACTCCAACCAATTTCCATTCCCACTAAATTAACATTGAGTAAAATGTTGGTTGAATGCTGCACAATATTAACATTCAGTTTAGATTTTTTAAAAAAACCATCAATAATTCGATAAAGCTCAGGTGAAGCTTCTTCATTACACATCACAAAATTATGATGCTCAAAACTTTTTATACTAATGCGTTCTTGCTGTGCTTCTGGCGAGTTTTTAGGAATAATTAAAGTGAGTGGCTCTTGGAAGATTTGAATAGAAACCAGTTCACCTGTATTTGCCCCATAACGCGTAAAAGCAATATCTATTTCCCCCTTTTTAAGCGCCTGTAGTTGAGCATCATCAGTTAAACTTTGAAAATCAATTTTAAGCTCTGGGAAATGCGCTCTAATATTCGGCATGATATAAGAAAAAACTTTCATTTCAGCGACTGGAACAAAGCCAATATTTAATTGTTCTTGTTCAACTTTTGCAGTTTGTCTAGCCAAGCTAATGGCTTTCTCGGTGTGTTCTAAAATAATAAGCGCTTCTTTAAAAAAAACTTCCCCTGCTTTTGTAAGCTCGACTTTTCGTTTGCTGCGTATAAAAAGCTGAACACCAACTTCATCTTCTAAGTCTTTAATCTGTTGACTGAGCGAAGGCTGTACCGTATGCATTCGTAATGCTGCTTTCGTAAAATTTAGCTCTTCAGCGACCGCAACAAAATAGCGTAAGTGACGTAATTCCATGTCATATCCCAATTTTTGTGTTTGTATCTCGATTACATAGCCAACGATATAAAAATAAAGTCATTATCGTTAGCCATGCACATAACTGGTAAGTTTTCTCATAGCCTATATGGGCAATAATAAATCCTACCATAAGCGAACCAATCGCCATCCCTAAATCAAATAAAGTAAAAAAGGTTGAAACCGCATACCCAATTCTGTTTTTCTCGACCGTTTGTATAGCCATGGTTTGAAAAACAGGAAAAAGTGAGCCATACCCCGCACCGATTAAAGCAGCAGCAAACCAATATTCCCACTGGGTTTGCATTTGACTCACCAAGAACAATCCTACCGAAAAAAGAATAAACGAAGGATAAACAACTGAGTTAGCCCCTCTTTTATCGTATGAATAGCCAACCCAAGGACGCGCCATAATCATTGATATTGCAAAAACAATAAAAAATACACTTGTTGCAGGGAGTAAGTTTTTAGTTTCACTATAGATACTTATAAAGCTCATGATGCTTGAATAAGCCATTGCAACGAATAATGCAATCAAACCAATAGGAATTACTTTCCTTTCAATAATATCGTTTAAACTAATTTTCTTCTTTGCTTGTACCCACTGCCTATCTTTTAACGATGTCACCGGTATAAGAAAGCAAAAAAATAAACCCATACATACAATTAAAGTGAGAAGAATAAATAGGTTATAAAAACTAGTGTAACGTAGAGTAGCTAGTGCAATCATTGGCCCAAATACAACCGCTAAATTTGTAGACATGACGAAATACCCCATGCCTTCGCCTTTCCTCTGCTCTGGAATGAATTCATTCACAATAGGTACGGTGACCGTAGTTAAAATACTAAACCAGATTCCATGCACGAATCGGATCATCAGTAATATCCATAGTTGATTTACACATAAATAACCAAGCGCCAAAAATGCAAACAGTAATGCTGAACCTCGCAACACTGTTTTTTCGCCGAAACGTTCAATGATCAAACCAGCAAAAGGACGAATGGCAATCGATGAAATCAAAAATAAAGTTAATGCCAAACCTGCCTGACTAATTGAACCTGATAATTCTTTTAAAATATAAAGGGGTAATATGGTGAGCAAAGCATAGTAATAAATGAATAAAAAAAGGTTGTTTAATACACAAAGGATAAATGAACGATTCCAAAGCTTTTGCTGGGCAGCTGGGTACATTTCTCTTACTCAATTAAGGTTCTTTTTTAGAACAAGAAATAAATTCATCTGACATTTACAATGAGTGATTTGTTTTTAAGCTTGCAGTGAATAAGGTTTGAGGTTTCTTGAATAGTTTCATAAATGAAAAAAGCTCCGAAAATCTGAGCTTTTTTCATTGTTTTATTTGAGCTATTTAGTCTGATGTAATCGACGAATCACCAAAAGCATCAGTAATGCTGAAATGACAATTCCAGGAATAGCAGCGGAAATAACACCTGTAGCACCACTTCCCATGGCAAGTAACTGACCAGCAATTGCGGGACCCAACATTGCACCAATACGTCCAACTGCTGCTGCACTACCTACTCCAGTTGCCCGGATTTCAGTCGGGTACACAATACTTCCAAAAGCATATAAAACGCCTTGACCACCAATGGTAAATGTTCCCATTAAGGCTGCGGCTGCATACATTGCAGTTAAATTTCCAGCTCCATTTAAACTAAATAAACCAGCTAAAATACCTATATACATAAGTATAATCACATAAGCTTTATTCCAACGGTCAATCAAAATACCCAATACAACTGTACCAATGGCAGCTCCCATTTGAAAAAATACTTGAGCTAAGCTGCCCTGTTGACGAGAGAATCCTAACTCCATAAATAGAGACGGTAACCAACTCAACATGATGTAAACAACCATCAAGGTAAAGAAATAGCTTGCCCACAGTAATAAGGTCTGCGAAGCATAATTATTTTGAAAAAGGTTTTTAAAAGAGCTTTGTATATACGTAATCGATTTATCTTGAAATCTCGTTTGTAAAAACTCTCGAGATTCTGGTAAAAATTTGACCATAAGAGGAATCACAAGCAATGGAACAATTCCTCCTACATAGAAAATCGTTTGCCAGTGACCGCTTACATCGTAGGCTGCTAGTAAAGATACTAAGATGGCTCCTATTGGCATACCACAATACATTAGGCCAACGGCACGACCACGATTTTCGTTAGAAACAGCTTCTGAAACAAGAGCAATCAAATTCGGCATTGCAGCCCCTAAACCTGCTCCAGCAAGAAAGCGTACCAATAGCAAAGTATAGAAAGTATTTACCCAGACTGTAAAAAGGGTAAATACAGCAAAAATAGCCACAGCTCCGATCAACACCATCTTACGGCCAATGCGGTCTGCATAACGTCCACCAATTAATGCACCGGGTAATAACCCCAATATTCCTGCACTAAAAAAATACCTAGTTGAGAGCTATTTAAACCAAAGGATTCTCGAATACCAACAGCCGCAATACCAGCTGCCTGTATATCAATTCCCTCAATCACAGCGATTAGAAAACAAATGGCGATCGTAATAATAGAGTGCTTATTTCCTGCACGGTTCATAGAAAAATCCTTTTCTATCAGTTTGAAAAATCACAGCACATCATTTATTAATCACTTTGATTTCGACATTAGCCTTAAGTTTTATTTATCCGTAAAAACAAAAAAGAAAAAAATTTCATTTTCTTTAATATATTTTATTCTTAGACAAATCACTTATAATTAAGTATGAAAATTAAATTAAATTTCAGTTAGTTAGAGATAAATTAGCAAGCTTTTTAAATTTATATATCTAAAAAACAGATTAATCTCGATGAAACAAAACTGCTTTTTCAATAGTTAAAAGTTATTATACAGTTCAAATTAAGTATTAATGCTTTCAATTTTTATGTGATATCTATAATCAGGCATAAAAAAACCGTCATATAATCATGACGGTTTTTCTTTTCAACGTTAAATAGGTCTTTAGTATAACGACTTTATTTAAATTAATTTTCGCAATTCAATTGAGACATCTAGCATTTTTTCTTTATCAAAGGCGATAGAACTAGAAACCAATTTTTTTAAATGCCTCACATCTTTAGCTTGATTAACAGCAATACCAGCAACAACAATGCCTTGATCTAATCCAAATAAGGTAAATCCCACTTTTTGATTTTCTTGCGGATTCATATTGCCTCGAATATGCCACTCTTTTGCCGACATATCTCCAACAAATTGAAAGTTCAGGTCATATTGGTCGGTCCAAAACCATGATGGATTTACTTTAGGATGCTCTACCTGCATAACATGACGAGCAAAAGTACCCGCTTGGTTATTGGCATTTTCCCAAGTTTCTATACGAATATAATGACCATTAGTACTTAGTTGTGTTGCTACATCACCAGCAGCATAAATATCTGGATGGGAAGTCTGACAATTTTCATTCACTTTAATAGCAAAATCTACGTCTAAACCAGCGTCTACGGCCAATTGGGCATTTGGCACAATTCCAACCCCATAAACAATAGCATCGGCAATGATCTCTTCACCACTTTCCAATAGAATGACAATTTCTTCGCCGCGCAGTTCGGTATCAGCAATTTTCACATTGAGTCGAATATCAACACCTCGACTACGGTGCTGATCAAGTAAAAAGTCACTAATTATGGCTGGCGAACGTCCCATGATCATTGCACTTTGTTCTAGAACAGTTACATGACAACCTTTAAATCGAGCACTAGACGCTAACTCTAGACCAATGACACCACCACCAACCAATACAATCCGATTCTTTGGCTGAAAAACCGGAATTAAAGCTTGTGAATCGTCTAGATTCCGTAGGGTATAAACCTTTTTACCCACCCCATCCAAAACCGGAAGACGGCGAGGTGAACCACCAGTTGCCAATAATAACTTGTCATAATAGACATGTTCACCATTTTCCAAAATCACTTGATATTGTTCAGGTACAATCTTTACAACGGCATTACCTTTAATGAACTCAACACCTAGGTCTTCTAGTTTCTGTTGAGACAGAATCTCAATTTTAGTCTGTTCAGGTCTGAGAATCATATCTTTAGACAAAGGCGGACGCTCATAAGGTAAATGGGGTTCATCACCTATTAAAATAATTCGACCTTCATATTTGTTAGCACGTAATTCTAAAATAGCACTTGCACCAGCTTGCCCGGCACCAATAATGACAATAGTTTGAATATTCATTGCTTACCCTTTATTTCAGCTCGGCAGAGACTATGCCAAAGCCAGCAATCCATTCACTGATTGGTTCATAGCAATGTAAGGTCATTTCATAATCACCCACTGTGTGTAGTGCAGCAAAAGCAGCCATCCAAGTTCGGACTTCTTGTCCCCCGCGCCCACCTTCACGTCGTATTTCGTCTTCAGTCATCGCTTCAAGCGCAATAAAGTCTGCATTTTTGAATTTTTCCAATAACCGCTCATCCCACTCCGGATTAAGCGGTACAGATACACTCTTGTCACCTGCTGCTAAACGTTGTCCAACTGAAATGATTTTGGCCTGACGTGCATTTCTAGCTTCACTTGTAGGGTTTCGTCCAGCAATCAGAAATTCTTCAACTTCTGGTGGTACCGAACCCATCTGAGGTGTTGGAGGATCATGTGAAAGACCGCCTGTACCTAAAATCAATATACGTTCATTGTCCAGATTGATTGACTTAATAAAGGTACCAATTGCACGACCTAATGCAATAGTCCGCTTTGTGGTCGGCATTGGTGCGGCAGCACCATTAATAAATATTGGAATGGTTGGATAGCGATTAAGTTGGCCGTTACATAAAAAATGCAGCGGCTGTGTTACCCCATGATCCGCTTGCATACGATATGAATATGAAACATCTACACCTTCATCAAGGACTTTTCGAATTAAATTTAATGCTGTGTTTTCAGGCACATTAAGCTCACCAGGACCATAATTCCAGTCACCTGCTGCTGTTGCACGGACACCCACACAGAAACTCGGCATTAGATCATAAAAGAAGCCGTTAAAATGATCTGGTCCAAAGGCAATTATTAAAGTTGGGTCGTATGCTTTGACCTCTGAAGCGAGCTTTTCAAACGTCTTACGCACCGTTTGTTCTTGGTGTTGTTCTGCTGGAGACGCAAATTCCATTAGCGGGCTATGAGAAGCGCAAATAAGTTTAACAGTCATGATTTAGCTCCGAAATAAGACAGTTTTAGCTGTCTTATTAGTCCATTAATATCGGATTAAAATTAAGCATCAAAAAAGCCAGCATTCGCTTGGCGTAAGCCACGAATGCCCAAACCACAGTCAGCGTTAATGAAAACACCCGATAATGGCCGGTTATTTTGACGAGATGCGAGTAATACATAAGAGCCCGTCATATCTTCAGGTTCTGGTAAAAATTTCAGTGGCATGCCTTGCCCAATTTTTTGGGGATCGCGTGCATCAAGGAGTCCTAGATTTTCTTGCCCAAGCGAAGCAGCGCCCTTTACATTGACATTCATACCAGAGGGAGAAACCGCATTCACGCGGATTTTAGGTGCTAATTCATAAGCAAGTTCACGCACTAAACCTACACCAGCATGTTTTGAGGCAGTATAAATTGGCCCACCACCAGATGAATAAAAAGCCGAGTTAGATAAGGTAAAAATCATCGAACCTTCGGTTTTAAGTAGCTCGTCTAAAGCAGCTTTGGCACCTAACAAATAGCCTTTAGTATTAATACTCATGATTTCATCAAAGGCTTTATCTAACTGTTCGCCACTCATGTTAACGATGTCGGCATAATGATCCCAAATACCAGCGTTACCAATAAAACAGTCCAGTTTTCCAAAACGTTCTACTGTAGCCTGCACAGCACGAACGTTATCCTGAAAACTCGCCACATCTCCATTAATCGCCACAATTTTGTCACCATAGCGTGCAATCAATTCATCTATTTTTGATTGAGACCGTTGCAACACACCAACATGCGCACCCTCTTGCAAAAAGCGCTCAACCAACGCAAGCCCTAGTCCCGAACCACCACCAGTAATTAGTGCAACTTCATCCTCTAGCCAGCCCATCATTACGCTCCAATAATTTCAACATAAAGTGCGCCGTCTTCAATTACCACTGGAAATGTCTGAATTGGATCAGTTGCTGGTACACATTGTGGTACGCCAGTTTTCAAACAAAAACGTGATGCATGAAGTGGACATTCAACCGTGCCATCATCCTCTAGGTAGCCTTCTGACATAGAAGCATTACCATGACTGCATTTATCATTCATGGCAAAAAATTCACCATTGAAATTAAATACAGCGAGTGCAGCAATATCACCTACATTACAATCTACTTTCAGCGCTTCGCCTTCATCCAACTCATCAATCTGACAAACGAAAATCTTATTCATTAGAAAAACACCGTAATATTGTGAGAAATCAAAGTCGCTTGATCGAGGGTGATATCGCGTTTAGCAATTTTCCAACCTAAACTACTGCTATCATCTTTTCGAATCAGATCAACTCGTTTACCAACATAGGTCAATACGTCTTTTTCTTTTTGCGAGCGATAAAGCAAATAATTACTAAAAACTTGATATTCATTTGCTTGCGCAGTTGCTTCGACCCGAATATTAGTAATCAAGTGACGAGTACGTGATGGTGGTTCTTCGGACCACGACATCCCTGTTTCTAATTTTGCTACGCGACGCTCTAGTACAAATTTGTCGTCGTGATAAATCCATGTTGATGGTGGGGCAATACATTTACGACGATCACGTGTTTGCGCATTTGTCGTCGTTTTGAGCGTATATAAAATGTCTTCGCTTAAAATATCCAACCAATCTCGAAACTTCCAATCATCTAACAATTGTGCTTCTGCATACAGAAACTGACTAATGTCGTGGTGAAGTTCCAATCCAATAGAACGCCATATTGGCTGTGGTTTTAATGAGTCAATGATCTGGTTCATTTCACAAGCTCCTTCTCATCCTTTTTAGCCGCTTTTTTCAAAAGCTCTTGCTCATAAGCCTCATCTGCCCGTTGTACGTCTTCCCATTTTTCATGCATCAACAGGTTTGCCCAATGACGATACATGCCACGTGCAGCAGTTTCAGAGAAAACATGGTTAGTAATACCTGGAATACCATCTTCACGGTATTTTTCATTGCCAAGACCCATTTCCATAATGAGTTTGCTTTTTCGCGCTTTATAACCACGTAACACTTTCTGGATCTCAATCCAGTTTTCACCATCGTCTGCTTCAGCAAAACCAGCTGGGCCAAATGCTCGACAAGCATTCAACTCCATCGCTTCTTTGATGTGCTGCGGTGCTACTTTATCCGTGATACAGAAAGCCCAAACTTCAGTTTTATCTGGTCCACGTGGATGCCAAATACGCATCGTCGTCATACCATTCAGCCAAGACAAAGTTGGGAACATGGTGTTATGTCCTGCCAAACGCAAAGCACGAGTATCACCCAAACGCTCTTTGGTTTCTTCATAGGTTTCGCGGAAGTAATCTGCTACTTGACCATCAACCCAGAAATTGGCATCTGGTTTTTCGGTCAGAAAGAAACCTGAACCATGGCCACGTTGACCATATTGCACACAGCTTTCTGCTGTTTCCCAAACTGGACGTGCCGTTTGTGCTGTACCTAATGCTTTAGAAGCATCATCATTTGGTTTACCACCTAAAACTTGTACTGCAGAGGCATGCGAGTACGGCGCGTGGTATTGATCAGAAGCAAACTGTTCTGCTGCAAATTTCCAGTTACAGTTAATTTCCCATTTATGAATGCCACCAATGACTTCCGAACCACCTTCACGGCGGTCAATCATTGCATCGAGATACCAAGCAATATCACCCATATAGTCGAGTAATTCGGGTGTGTCATCTGCCCAACAACCAAAGACCAAACCTTTATAGCTTGCAACACGAGGAACCTCTTGCAATCCCCATTGTTCTTTACAAGCACCATGTGGGAAGGCAACACCTTCCAATGGAATATCTTTAAGAGAACCGTCAATGCCATAGGACCAGCCATGATATGGGCAGGTAAACGCACGCGTATTACCACAGTCAGCATAGCTAACCCGCATAGAACGGTGACGACATTGATTTAATAATGCTTTAATAGAACCGTCTTTTTGACGCGTAACAATAATTGGGTCCTCACCCATATACGTATTGAAAAAGTCGCCTGATTTTGGAATCTGGCTTTCGTGACAAAGAAATAACCAACAACGTCCAAAAACACGCTCTAACTCTAGTTCGTATAATTGTGGATCTGTATAGATAGTTGGCGAGATACGTCCATTTTGTGCATCGACTAAAGCATCGATTTCACACACTTCAATTTTTCCATTCATGAGAAGCACTCCTGCTGCCGCCAAAAACGCACAACATAAAATTCAATTTGAATGGATAATGATTTTTTAACTGTTTTAAGTGAAATATTTTATTTGTTTCAAATTAGACTTTTTATGAATTATTCATTATAGATTTTAAATATTAAAATTAAGTTCGACTGATACTGATCAGTGGTTTTATAAACGGATTTATGGTTTTCAAGCATTTAGCATATTTTATTAACTATCCAACGTTAATAATAGGATTTTGGGATCACAACTGATATGGAATTACGTCATTTACGCTACTTTGTAATGGTGGCTGAAGAACTCAACTTTAGTAAAGCTGCACTTCGCCTCTACACAGCTCAACCATCATTAAGTCAACAAATTAAAGACCTTGAGGATGAGGTTGGTGTTACATTACTACATCGCACTAAACGTAAAGTCGAACTCACTGAAGAAGGTAGTGTATTTCTTGAACAAGCCCGTCTGACTTTAGCTCAGGCGGACAAAGCAATTGCAATGGCTCGTCAAGTTTCAAAATTTAAAAAACAACAACTGACGATTGGTTTTGTTCCAGTAGTAGAAATGAAAGTTTTTCCATCTGTTCTTCCAAGTTTACGGGTACAAAATCCAAACCTCAAAATTGAATTACGCAGTATGAATAATACCGAACAAATGGAGGCTTTAAAGAATGGAGTCATTGATATTGCATTTATGAGAGATAACTTAAATAATGATGAAATTCAGAGTCAGTTTGTATTACGTGAACCTCTAATGCTATTGCTTCCTCGAGATCACCCTCTTGCTCAGTACGAGCGTATTCCAGTGAAGCTTTTAAATAATATTGATTTTATTATTCCATCTTCAGAACAGTCTTCAATTTTACATCATACAATTCTTAATTTTGCCGAAATCCACAATATTAGATTTAATATTGTTCAAACTGCACATAATATTTTATTTAATATTAACTCAATAGGAATGGGGTTGGGCTGTGGCATTTTACCTAGTTATATAGAACCATTAACTTTAAATAATATTGTCACTCGCCCCTTAGATGTTGATCTACCTTTTTTAGATTTATATGTCAGCTATAGAAAAGATGCTGAGTCTTCGGGTGTTAAAGAGTTTATCGATTTATTGAGTAAAGTTTTTTACTTAAATATTAATCGGTCTTAAAATCCTTTAGTTAATACAAAAGTCTAAGATGATTTAAAAATATTTAACAAAAACAAATTTATAATTTAAGAGGAGGAGAAATCTGTTAGTTCTCCTACTCTTCTTTCTATCTTTTATTTAACATCATGCAATGCTAAATATTGTTTAATGATCTGGTTAAACTCATCAGCTTTTTCAACTTGCGACCAATGCCCACATTGACTAAATATATGAGCATCAGCATTCGGTACAATATTCAAAATATCCCAAGTACGTGATACAGGAATAACTACATCTTGCACACCATGAATGAGTAGTACAGGAACTTGAATCTCTTTCATCTTTTCAAAATCAAGCGGGAACTCAAAACGGTCACGGTCTCGTGCACCAACAACATCCATCAATCGATCTGACGCGTAGTCATTTTTTGCTGAGTCAAAACGAACTTTAACCAATTCATCAGTAACTAAAGACTTATCCACTACAAACATTTCTAAAGTTTTACGGATACCAGCTTCTGTTAATTCAGGATTAGCATGTGCTTTAAGTGCTGCTGTCTGCTTAGCACCACCCGTTCCCATTGATACAATACCCAGTACACGCTCTGGATAATCTAATACAAACTGGAATGCTAACCATCCCCCTAAAGAATTGCCAACCAACCAAGTTTTTTCAATACCCAGTGCATCTAGTACTCGAACCGCGTGATCTACCCACTCACGAATACCATAAACAGTTCCTTCTGCAACAACAGTTTGGCCATAACCAATTGAATCAATTGCGATACAACGTCCTTGCTCAGCAATTTGTGGTAAATTTAACCACCAGTTAGCTGCTGCTGACACGCCCGTACCAGAACCATGTAAAAATAAAATTGGAGTACCTTTTCCAAGTTCATGATAATGAGTAAGCTCGCCTGCTGCTGTTTCAATCCATTTATCTTCCAAACCAAAAAATGGATCTGTTTTATATTCGGGGATTTGTACGGTTCCCATGTTATTCCTCTTACAATCTGTACAGCCCAACCCAAGATTAGGCCGATTTAATACGCCAAATTTCAAATGTTTTACTCACCTATATTACCCGTTCAGCAAGCCCAAAATTATAGTTGTTTATGATGAGGTGATATAAAATAAGTATTAATAAACCAATGTTATTTAAAGAAATTTTTAAAACCTATAGCTATAGGTTGTCGCAATACGATTTTCTTGCAAATCACTCTTTTGGCCAGCAATATTGTCAAAATTGACATCTATATACATCCACTGGAATCCCAAACCTTTTAACTTCCCTTCTGGCAATACGTAATTCAGAATAAAGTTGAATTCATCTTCTTTGCCTTTGCCTGTTAATGCACTTGATTCATATGCTGAATCGACACCCCAGCCATGCCAATATTTGGCAGTAGTTTTCAATCCTTTAATACCTAGTTCACTAAAATCGTAGCTATAGGTTATACCAACGGATTTCTCATCTTTACGGATAAAACTCGCAACTGACCAGTTATCTAAATAAGGCTGTGGTACCCAACCTGCAAGTGTTGGAAAATACGGAGCGCCTGTTGCTGCACTCGGATTACTATCATAGTCGCCAAACATTTGCTGATAAGACAAACCTACGCTGTGCGAGCCATAAGTTAAGGTTGAGCCTACAGACAATGCCTGATTATCAATATCACCATACAAGGCATCTCCCGACTCTGCATTGTCGAAAAAACGTATGTGTGAATCGACTTTTAACTTGTCATAATTATTTTTATAGTTCACACCCAAGTAATTTTGACGATAGATATTCGTCACATCGCCATAAAAGTAACTTGCAGACCAGTTTTTATTTAATTGATAATCTATGCCCGCAACATACATCCCATCAGTTTTACCATCATTATTTAATGCTTTAGGCCATAGACCAAAATCCATTGGCTGATTTTCATAACGGGCATTGATACTATCCAAATAACCTAACGTTAATTTAGTGTTTTTAATATCTTTTGACTCTAGCCATACCCCATTATAAGTGGTCAATAATTGACGAGATGGGTCAAAATGAATTACTGGTGTTACAGGTAAAATTTCACCAATTCGTAATTCAGTTTGGCTGATTTTCGCTTTAAGAGTTGCTCCTATTTTTCCAAACTGACGCTCTTGTTTTCCTATGCCTGTACCAGAAATTCCACTATACGGCAGAACCCAATCGGCATTACGGTCACGACCATCCAGACGTACAGCATACTGTGCCAACACATCAACACCAAGTTCTAATGCCCCAAACTCTGCATAACCCGATTTTGCATCCAGTGTCGCAGCTTGTGACCAACTACCCCAGTTTTTTGCAGGGGTGTCATCATACTGGCGGTCTAAATAGAAGTTTTTAAATTTCAGCTGAACCTGACTATCTTCAACAAAGCCTGCATATGTGCCAGTAGCCCCTATTGTTGCTATTGCGCAAGCCATTGCGATCCATAACGTTTGACGACGCATTGCGTACTTCCTTTCAATCAATCCATGAAAACAAGCCCTATCATGCTCAACTCTATTTTTATGAAAAATTCGACTAGAGTATTAAGATACTTTTCTTTTTAAACTCAATGCTTTAAAAAAATGTTACTTTTCCAGTAATGAGGATTTTTAACAGATCATTAAAAACAATTAATCATTACCTAAAAACCAGAATAAACATTTGTTATATATCTATTTTTTATTAAAATATCTTTATTTAAATTTGCTATTTTTAATTTTCTAATCGTTTTTTTATTTAAATAGAAACTCATCCAATCAAAAATGATATCCATCCATTTATAGAAAATAACACTTATATTCAAGTTATTTCATCTAGATCAAATCATTAGATATAAAAAAGCACTCTCGTGGAGTGCTCTTTTTCATTTGTAAAAAACTTATGCGCTCATTACTTTCGCTTTTGACATGGTCAAGGCAAGATCTTCAATCATATCCTCCTGTCCCCCAACCGTACCACGGCGACCAAGCTCTAATAAAATTTCACGTGCAGAAACACCATATTTAGCTTCAGCACGTTTTGCAAACAACAAGAAAGAAGAATATACACCTGCATAACCTAATGTTGCTGCATCACGATCGGCACGAATTGGATTTAGCATCATTGGTATCACAAGATCTTCTGCAATATCTTGCACTTTAAACAAGTCTATGCCTGTTTCTATTTGCATACGATTTGCAACCGCAATAAATAATTCAAGCGGCGTATTGCCTGCTCCTGCTCCTAGACCAGCTGCCGCCAAGTCGACTCGAATTGCACCAGCTTCAACCGCAGCAACAGTATTGGCAACGCCCATACCCAAGTTATGGTGACCATGGAAACCTAACTCAATATTGCTATCAAGTTCTTGGCGGAGTAACCCAATCCGATCGCTTACATCTGTAGGCAACATATAACCAGCAGAGTCTGTAACATAAATACAGTTAGCCCCATAAGACACCATCTTTTTTGCTTCTTGTAGCAAATGTTCTGGTGTAGCCATATGAGCTAACATTAAAAAGCCTACCGTATCCATTCCCAATTTACGGGCAGCAGTAATATGCTGTTCAGATACATATGCTTCTGTACAGTGTGTTGCAACACGAATGGTTGAAACACCAATTTCATGTGCCATTTTTAAATGATCAACTGTTCCAATGCCAGGCAATAACAACGCTGACACTTTGGCATTTTTCATGCGTGGCACAACGGCAGACAAATATTCTTCATCTGTTGCGGCAGCGAAACCATAGTTAACAGAACTTCCCCCCAATCCATCACCATGAGTGACTTCAATTAATGGCACACCCGCTTCGTCTAACGCGGTTGAAATGGCAATCATTTGCTCAACTGTAGTTTGATGGCGTTGAGGATGCATACCATCACGTAACGTCATATCATGCACAATAATCTTAGACATACGGTTTCTCCTTAAACAGCTTCTACTTTTTGGTTAGATAAAACGCGTTCTGCAAACATTTCTGCAGTACGTGCAGCTGCCGCAGTCATAATGTCAAGATTACCTGCATATTTCGGTAAATAATCGCCTAGGCCTTCTACTTCAAGAAATATAGAAACACGATTACCATCAAATACAGGGCCATTAACTAACTGATAGCCCGGAACATATTTTTGGACTTCTTGAATCATCGTATTGACTGATTCCGTAATTGCAACTTGGTCAGGCTCTCCTTCAACTAAACAATGAACCGTGTCGCGCATCATTAATGGTGGTTCAGCCGGGTTAATAATAATGATGGCTTTACCTTGTTTAGCTCCCCCAACCTTTTCAATTGCACCAGCCGTAGTACGAGTAAATTCATCAATGTTCTTACGAGTACCTGGGCCAACCGATTTTGTTGATACAGTCGCAATGATTTCAGCATAGTTAACTGTCTGTACTCTTGAAATCGCTGCGACCATAGGAATAGTTGCTTGCCCACCGCAAGTCACCATATTGACGTTAGGGACTTCACCTGCGTCTAGCAGAGCTTCTAAGTTCACTGGCGGCACACAAAATGGACCAATTGCCGCAGGCGTTAAATCAATCATTAACACGCCAAGCTCATTAAGCTTACGGCTATTCTCTGCATGCACATACGCTGAAGTCGCATCAAAAGCAATTTTGATATCATCTTCAAGTACATGAGGTAATAAACCATCAACTCCATCAGATGTAGTCTTTAAACCCATTTTTGCAGCACGGGCCAAGCCTTCAGAAGTAGGATCAATCCCTATCATCCATACAGGTTCTAGCACTTCACTACGCTGTAATTTATACAATAAATCTGTTCCAATATTTCCCGGACCGATTAAGGCACATTTGATCTTATTCATTTCCCTATCCTTTATTCAGTAGCAAAGCATGCGGTAACTGAGTCGAAGCCTTCAATTTTTACTACGAACTCATCTCCGGCTTGAGCTACAACCATTGGACCCAATGCCCCTGTTAAAACAATATCTCCAGCCTGTAACGGACGCCCACGTCGTACCATTTCATCGGCCAACCAAATAGCTGCATTCAACGGGTTGGCCAAACAAGCTTTACCCACGCCCTCTGAGACAATTTCACTACTACGAGTCATGACCATTTTGCAGTTCACTAAATCAAGTTGATCAAGCTGTACTGGACGCGAACCTAAAACAAAAGCTGCACTAGAAGCGTTGTCAGCAACAGTGTCAATTAATGAGATTTTCCAGTTCTCAATACGGCTATCGACGACTTCAATAGCAGGCAAGGCATAGTCTGTAGCGCTAATAATGTCTGCATATGTATGTCTGATTTGGGTTAAATCATGTTTGAGTACAAGCGCAATTTCAGCTTCAACTTTTGGCTGAATTAATTTACTTATTGGAATTACATCACCATCACCGTATGCCATATCGGCAAATAGCATTCCAAAATCAGGCTGATCCACCCCAAGCTGAGCTTGTACGGCTTTTGAAGTCAACCCAATTTTACGACCTACTAAACGGCGTCCTTCCGATAATGCACGTACAGTATTGATTTCCTGTACTGCATAAGCGATATCCACACTTGCCTGTTCACCACCGAGTTCAGCACGTATTGGAACAATCGCAGTTTGTGATAGTTCAGCCTGCCTTAAAGCCAAAGCAACTGAATCGACAACAGCAGAATTTGACATCAATATTTCCTTAAACTGCAAAATTGAATGTTTACTGCGTACGAAAGGTATAGAACGGAATACGAAGTTCAGGCAAAGTTAGAAACAACAAATCCCTTGTATTTTCCGAGACAGCTACCTACGGGAACGTACATATAAAACACAGCTTAAGAATGGGAAAATCCCTAATTAAATGCCAATACTTATTTTGTTTCATATAATAGTTTTTATTTATAATCAGCCCCAAAATGCTGTTAAAAAATTTAATGCTAAGTAACTATAATAATTTTATTAATCAATATATTTTTTTAGAGGTTAGAAAAATACTAATTTTCAAATTTTATATATTACACTAGATAGTCTTACGTTTAGTTATTGTTGAAGATGCTTAAGTAACTCTTAATTTACACCTACTGCAATTCATTTTAAAACATAAAAAAGCCCATCTTAACTACGTTTGAAAGTTTACAGATATCTTTCAAACGTAGTTAATCAGACCACTATTAATAAGTTTAACTTAAAACACTTTTTTTACAGACACTGTAAAAGTCGAGTCAATCGGATTTGAAATTGGCGCATCTGGTTCACCATTACTATACTTTTTATAATATCCATGCTTATCCCAAGCTTTGGTATAGGCTAACCCTGTAGTCCAACCATCGCCTAAATCTTTAATCAGCTCGACTTTCATATCTTGAAAGTTAGCTTCCGAGAAATTTTTAATTCTTTCATAGCCATAGTGAGCACCAAAAGTCCAAGACTCATTAATAGGCTGAGTAAAAGTTAAATCTAAATAAGTTGTTCCTCGTGAACGTTTACCTCAGGGCCGCCCATCGTATTTGAGTTATAGCCTGCATAATCTGGGGTATAGGTAATAAAATATTTAAGAGTCAAAGGCCCATAACCAATTTGAGGCACAATTTCGCCATAGTTATAGCTGGTACTCCCCGTTTCAGGTGTACTTTTGGCTCCTGGATAATAGTAATAAAAAACCGTCATTCCAGCTGAAAACTTATCAAAAGTTTTTATATAACCTGTATAAAAATCCCACTCAACTGAAGCATCACGAATATATTTGGAACTTACATTCGAGGCCCAAGTGCCCACAAATAATCCATTCGGATTTGCATAGTCTAAACCGATCTGTAATGCTGGCTTACCCCAAGTTTGTTGAAAACCACGTGATATATATTGACTTGCGAAGGTTACATTAGCACTGTATGGAGAAATTTGTTCTTGTTCATTTAATTGTTTAGCATGTACAACACCAGTAGACATAATAAGAGAAGCTATCCCTAAAATTTTTCTCATCTATTAATTCCTATTAAATATTACCTATAATCTTAAAGTTTTAAAATAACATGATAATTCAATTTAAAACGTATTAAAAAGTTATAAATTCAAATTTCTGGACACTTCTTCTTCGCTATAAATTTCTTCAATACAATCTAAAATTTTAGGAATATACGAACTTTGGTCCATATTGCGCATAGAAAGAGAAATGGGACTATAGGCTTCTAAGTCTAAGATATTTAAATAAGTTAGATTCTTCATTCCAATATCACAGGCGCTTTCTGGAATAATACATATACCCTCTCCAGATGCCACCAAGCCAAGCGCCATGTGAATTTCTCGTACTTCAGTCAGCTTGGCCGGCACAAGACCTAATTTAGTAAATAAAGCTTGAATAGTGGTCGAAAAATTGGGTTTAGGTGTTGTTGGATAAGAAAAAATTGTCTCATTAATAATTTGAGATAAATAAATTCCCGATTCTTGAAATTCACTTAATGGATGCTTTTTATGAATCGCGAGTTTTAATTTTTCTTTTCGAAGTAAAAGTCGTTTAATCGCTGGATCGCTAATGGGTAAACGACCAAAACCTAAATCAATTTTACCTAGTTTTAATGCTTCGACCTGATCACGTGTACCACATTCAATAAGCTCGACATGAATGTCAGGATTTTTTTGTCTAAATAGATAAATGACCTGCGGTAATCGCCCGTAAAGAAGCGAACTCACATAGCCAACTTTAACAACATTCTCGACTAGCTTCAGTTTCTTTGCCATAGAAGCAGCTTGAGCTGTATGGGTCAAAATCTGTACCGCATGTTGGTAAAAAAACAGCCCTGCTTCAGTCACTTTTAATGGACGTGAGCCTTTCACAAATAGATCAATGCCTAACTCCTCCTCTAGTTTTTTGATTTGGCGCGTGAGTGGTGGCTGAGCAATAAAAAGCTTTTCTGCGGCCTTAGTCAGACTTTGTTCTTCAACAACGGTAACAAAATAACGTAGATGTCTTAATTCCATTAATATACCTTTTTAGTATCTTAAAATACCGTTCTATATCTATTTTAGGCTATTACATTCTTCTATGGTATGTAAACAAGTTTGAAATAGTTGAAACTTCATGTATAGAACCATAGAAACCATACTTGTGGATATTCCAACTATCCGTCCTCACCAGTTGTCTGTGACTACCATGCGTACTCAGACTTTGGTGCTCGTTAAAATTACGACCATGGATGGTATTGTCGGTTGGGGTGAAGCGACCACCATTGGTGGACTGAACTATGGTGAAGAAAGTCCTGAAAGTGTCAAAGCCAATATTGATACTTACTTTGCACCATTACTCGCATCAGTTAAAGATTTAAATGTTGCTCAAACACTAAAACTGATTCGTAAGAATATTAATGGTAACCGTTTCGCGAAATGTGCCATTCAGACTGCTTTACTGGATATTCAGGCAAAACGTTTAGGCGTGCCGTTAAGCGAAGTTTTAGGCGGACGTCTGCGTAATAGTTTACCTGTACTTTGGACGCTCGCGTCTGGTGACACAGAAAAAGATATTGCTGAAGCTCGAAAAATGATTGAGTTAAAACGTCATAACACGTTCAAACTCAAAATTGGTTCACGCCCTTTGCAACACGATGTTGATCATGTGATTGCAATTAAAAAAGCACTCGGTGCTGATATTAGTGTACGCGTTGACGTAAATCGTGCATGGTCAGAGCTGGAATGTATTCAAGGTATTCAACAGCTACAAGATGGCGGGATTGATTTAATTGAACAGCCTTGTGCTATTCAAAATACTGAAGCACTTGCTCGTTTAACACGTCGTTTTGATGTCGCAATTATGGCAGATGAAGCTTTAACTGGTCCCGACAGCGCATACCGTATTGCAAAAAGCCATGGTGCTGATGTATTTGCCGTAAAAATTGAACAATCTGGTGGTCTGATCGAAGCGTGTGAAGTTGCCAAGGTTGCAGGTTTGGCTGGAATTGATCTTTATGGCGGTACCATGCTTGAAGGCCCTGTAGGTAGCATTGCTTCTGCTCATGCATTTGCAACTTTTGAAACATTAGCATTCGGTACTGAATTATTTGGTCCGTTATTACTTACCGAAGAAATTTTGAAGGAACCGCTACGTTACGAAAACTTTGAATTGCACTTGCCAACAGCTCCGGGCTTAGGCATTGAAATTGATGAAGATAAAGTCGAGAAGTTACGTCGTTAAGGCAACAGGATAAGGAGTTTCCCATGTTATTTCATGTACGTATGGATGTGCATATTCCACTTGATATGCCAGCCGACAAAGCAAATGAAATTAAGGCCGTTGAAAAGGCTTATTCGCAAGATCTGCAACGCCAAGGTAAATGGCGTCACATCTGGCGAGTTACAGGCCAGTACTCAAACATCAGTATTTTTGATGTCGAGAGTAATGAAGAATTGCACAATATTTTACAGGGTTTACCTCTCTATCCCTACATGAACATCGAAGTGATGGCACTTAATCGCCACCCTTCTTCTGTTCGTGATGATGATTCGTAAACCAAAAGAATTTTTTAAATGTGATCTCTGAAGTCCATTTAAAAACCAAGCAGATTATTCAGAAGGTAACAAGGAACGTGGCGGCAATTATTCGCTAGCAAGACAAAATGCCCGCAGCGCTGCCACCCAAAACCGTATTGCATACTTAAGGAGTTTTAGTATGAACCGTCAACAAATTGATGCGCTTGTAAAACAAATGAATGTCGACACTGCAAAAGGCGAAGTTGATGCACGTGTTCAACAAATTGTAGTGCGCCTTCTCGGGGATTTATTTCAAGCCATTGAAGATTTAGACATCCAACCATCAGAAGTATGGAAAGGTTTGGAATATTTCACAGACGCAGGTCAAGCAAACGAACTTGGTCTTTTGGCAGCTGGCTTAGGTTTAGAGCATTATCTTGATTTACGTGCAGATGAAGCTGATGCCAAAGCTGGTGTTACGGGTGGCACACCACGTACCATCGAAGGCCCACTTTATGTAGCTGGTGCGCCTGAATCTGTTGGTTTTGCGCGTATGGATGATGGTACAGAATCTGGCAAAATCGACACCTTAATTATTGAAGGTACTGTAACTGATACTGATGGCAATATCATTGAAAATGCCAAAGTTGAAGTATGGCATGCCAACAGTTTGGGTAACTATTCATTCTTTGATAAGTCTCAATCTGACTTCAACTTACGTCGTACCATCTTGACTGATGCTGATGGTAAGTATGTTGCATTAACAACTATGCCTGTAGGTTATGGTTGCCCGCCAGAAGGTACAACTCAGGCCCTTCTTAACAAATTAGGCCGTCATGGTAACCGTCCATCTCACGTTCATTACTTCGTTTCTGCACCGGGTTATCGCAAGCTGACTACTCAATTCAACATTGAGGGTGATGAGTACTTATGGGATGACTTTGCTTTCGCAACCCGTGACGGCTTAGTTGCAACAGCAGTTGATGTAACTGACCCAGCTGAAATTCAACGCCGTGGTTTAGATCACGCTTTCAAACACATCACATTTAACATTGAACTTGTTAAAGATGCCGCTGCTGCTCCTTCAACTGAAGTTGAACGTCGTCGCGCTAGTGCTTAATTGAAAGTATATGTGAGTTAAAAGTTCGCTTTTGACTCACAAAATTTATTCCATTTATTACTACCATTAAGAATTTAAGTAAATTTTTAGCGGTAGTAATACATCACGTTACCTCATGCTCTAGGGTTTCTCACATGATTGACAAAAGTAAGTCC
>NZ_JAVIMC010000134.1:0-3798 GCF_031196995.1 Acinetobacter sp. 12966 | reverse complement strand
CATTGGCGACGATATTCAGGCTGATGTTTTTTACGCTTCCATTCACCCTCATTTGTGGACGCAATAAAGCAATTTGACCTTCTGCCTCAACTTGATCGTCACCTAGAGTAAAAACTCCTTTAACGGTATTTTCTTGATTGAAATTACGATCAATAAAATCTTTATTATAGACTAGAGTTTTTATTGGTTCTTCACCAAGCCATTGAAGTAAACAATGTGTGTAGCCTAATGGTTGATCTATAATTCTACAATTGTAGTTTTTCCAGACCCATTTGCCCCAAATATAAAATTTATCTGCTTTAAACCATCTAATTGTGTTGGTACACTATAAGTAGCAACATTATTTATATAGACTCCAGTAAGCATAGCTTTCCCTATTTTTAATTTGCACGATTTAAAATTTATTTTTTTAGATTAGACTTCCGTCATAAATCAAAAAACGTACAATTTATTTGATCTTAAATTAATCAGCAAAATTATTTAATTCAATGGATAATCCTTGGATGAAATTCAAAGATATTCAAAAATTATCAGACGTTAAGTTTCGTAGGCTTACCGGTGTTAGTTGGGCTACATTTAACCTCATGTTGGCCGAGCTAAATAAGCAGTTACCTCGTCATATTGGTAAAGGACGACCGCATAAATTACCGTTGGAAGATCGTTTGCTCTTATGTATAGAATATTGGAGAGAATATCGAACATTTTTCCATCTTGGTATGAGTTACGGTGTATCTGAAACGAGTGCAATTCGTATCACACGTGTTATTGAAGATACCTTAATCCGTTCTGGAAAATTTAACTTGCCAAAACAACTTCCTAATCGAGATGAAATGGATTGGGAAGTTGTTGTGATTGATGCAACTGAAATATTAGTTCAACGTCCAAAAAAAACAGAATAAATGGTATAGCGGTAAAAAAAAGCGACATACCTTTAAATTTCAGCTATCTATGCACTATACAACAGGTGAAATACTAAGTGTATGTGGAAGTCATGGAAGCATGCATGATTTTAAAATATTTAAAAAAAGCATGAGGAAATTAAAATTTAAGCCCTTTTTTATCGTTGATAAGGGGTATTTAGGGATAAAGAAATTGGGTTTTGGATGCCTTATGCCATCTAAAGCAAAGAAAACTGAAAAACTAGATTCTGAATTAAAAAAGTTAAATAGAGAGATTGGTCGTAGACGAATTCAAGTAGAGCATGTATTTGGAAGGATGAAATGTTTTAAGATTTTATCTTGTGTATATAGAAATCGTCGTAAAAGATTAAACCTGCGGTTTAATTTACTTGCTGGCATATACAATTTAGATTGGGTGAAAGATAAACAATTAAATTGATTGAAAAATGATTTATGAAGGAAGTCTATTATATAGTTACATACAAATATCATCTACTAATTTTAGAAATATATAATAGCCCCATAATAAATAACGGTCGTTTTCTTACATTCGGAACAATATTCTAAAGTGATTTAATTTTTGCCATCCAGTATAAGGTCTTAGATATGAGTCGATTAACTTTTATAAACGGTGCGATTGTTTCTGCGTCTGATGTTCGCAAATCTTGGAGCAAAATTGTTCAATGTGTCAAAGAAAGTCATAAACCTGTTTTTGTTTATACGAAGAATACGCCCGAAGCTGTTGTTCTGAGTTTTGAAGAATTTCAAAACATGCAGGAAATTGTTGAAGCCGTCCGGCGTGAACAGCTAGGACAACAAATGGTTTATGATCTTTTGGATATTAATCAGCTCACTGGTCAACCGATCAAACACATGCTTTTGAACCACAAAGGTGTATTTGAAGAAGTAAATGGACAAGAAAAATAGCTTTTGAGGATATTAGCGGATTCGAGATTAGAGACAAGCTGATTTAAAAGTCATCTTATATTTATATTCGTTGCACAATGAGCTTTGATTTTCGTGAAATAATAGGAAGTGAAAACATTTTCGTAAGTTAACTAGCCCTGATGACATAGAGTTGACTAAGTTTATTGAAAATTACAAAGAACGCTTGGATGTCTATAGAACTATATTAAATAATGCACTGGGTAAAGTAATAGACTCACCCCCGGCGCAAACTTAGGAGAATCTCACACATTACCAATGAGTAAAGGACTATTTGAGTTGCGCTTAAAATCTCAAGAAGGTATTGCTCGTGTTATGTATTGCACACTAGTCGGTAAACGCATTGTAATGCTCCATAGTTTTGTTAAGAAAACCCAAAAAACACCTAAGCAAGATCTAAACCTAGCACTTGACCGCATGAAAGAGGTGAAAAATGCGAACACATGAAGAAATGAAAGCACTTGCATTATCTCGTTCAGCAGTGCGTACCGAATACGAACGAATTGAACGTGAAGAAATGCCCTTGCTCGATATGGTACTTACTGCACTTCGAGAGGCAGGTCTATCCCAAGCGCAAATCGCGGAACGCATGGGAACAAATGTACCTGCCGTTTCACGGCTAGAAAAAGCATTGATCACAGGCAAACCATCACCATCTATTGCCACATTGCAAAAATATGCTGCGGCAATTGGTAAACATGTTGAAGTGCGTTTTGTCTAAATAAAAAAGCACCCTAGGGTGCTTTTTACCAATTCACTAATCAATCAACTTTACACATTTAGCAACAACATCCTGTGCCTATAGACCCTTATCTTTGAAATTACTGTTATACGCACGATCAATATCTCTTAAGCCTTCTTGAATTTCTGCCTTTGATGCATTTTTGTCTGTTAGTATTTCATTCCTTAAGCTTTCCTTGGAAACCCCTTTAAGCCTTGCATCCATTATAAGAGACTGATTATATGCATCCTTTACACACTCATTGCGCTATTTTAAAGATAATTTATTTGGAGTGCAGTGTGCTTCCCAAATTATTGCAAATTGAATAACCACCGTAGCTATTCTTAGAATTTACCTCTCCGCAATATCCTTTTATATTTTGGAATTGGGCTGAATCAGAATCTTTTAAGGTGCTTAAGATAGCTTCTTTTGACTCTTTTTCCACCTTTGAGCAACCATTAATCCCTACCAAACCAAGAACTAAGCTTAAAAAAATAATCTTTTTCATATAATATCAACACCTTAAAATTAGCTAATAATCCTGTTATGGCCAAATTCATCTTCACTATTATCAAATTGCTCCACGAGCACCAAAAGCTTTAAATCTTTTCGCCCACCAATGCTGTTTTCCTTCCAGTTAATGATTGAAAGCGCCTCATAAAGCGCAAAGTAAGGAACCCCATTGGAATCAACATCCACTAGCAAACCACAACGACCAAATACTAGAAGTTCAAGACAAATTCTAATGAAGAGCTGTTTAAGGCCAAATCCATCATTGGTTGCATTCTCTATTAAACCCTTTAACAGAGAACTCTCAATTACGATGTTAGGTTCCAGCTTTGAAAATAAACCAATCATCGTGCGTAATGAATCCTGAACCCATAATGGATACTGAGCGCGACTTAGATAGGCTTTATAAATCTCTCCAGTCGTATCTCCTTGCTTTTCAGCCTCAATCATTCCGGCCGATTTAGCTAGGTATTTAGTTTGTGCATGTTTAATTTGCTCTTCACCTGCTACGGCGTCACGCATAACCAACCAGCTTTTTTGTGCAGCAATATACTGCGGATGTTTATCAGTAACTGCCATAAAAACACCAATAAAAAATCACCTGTAAAGGTGCATTGTTTAAGACATCCCGCGAATTCTTCGAACTCCAACAGATTTCTTGTCGATCGGGAATAAATAAGCGATTGGATATGTACCTGCATCGAGCCTGTAAATTATTTTGTG
>NZ_JAVIMC010000133.1:0-382 GCF_031196995.1 Acinetobacter sp. 12966 | reverse complement strand
ACTTTCCCAGATGTATCGACGAACGATACAACGCCTGCATTGACCGGTACGATCGATGATCCGACAGCGACTGTGGTTGTGAATGTGGATGGTGTTGACTATCCGGCAGTGAACAATGGTGACGGCACCTGGACGCTTGCAGACAATACACTGCCTGCGTTAACTGATGGTCCACATACCATTACCGTGACGGCAACAGATGCAGCAGGCAATGCGGGTACCGATACAGCAGTGGTGACCATTGATACCACCGCACCAGTAGTTACTTTCCCAGATGTATCGACGAACGATACAACGCCTGCATTGACCGGTACGATCGATGATCCTACTGCGACTGTGGTGGTGACTGTGGATGGCGTTGACTATCCGGCAGTGAACAATG
>NZ_JAVIMC010000132.1:0-73853 GCF_031196995.1 Acinetobacter sp. 12966 | reverse complement strand
GAGATCGGACGAGATCGGACGAGATCGGACGAGATCGGACGAGATCGGACGGCGGATAGAGGTTGAGTGGAAGACATTGGGGAATATTGGTGAATTTACCTACGGCTATGCAGCGAAGGCTCAAGATTCTGGAGATGCCCGCTTCGTGAGAATTACAGACATAAATGCAAATGGTAAACTGATACAAGAAGAACCAAAGTATGTGAATATTTCTGACGAAAATGAAAAATATTTTCTAAAGAAAAATGATTTACTCATGGCTAGAACAGGTGCAACTTTCGGCAAAACAATGATTTTTGAGGAGGAGTATCCTGCAATTTATGCAGGATTTTTAATTAAATTAAGCTTTGATGAGAAAATCGTTAATCCAAAATATTATTGGCATTTTGCACAAAGTGACTTATTTTGGGATCAAGCTAATAAATTAGTTTCAGGCGGAGGGCAGCCACAATTTAATGCCAATGCCCTTAAACAAGTTAAATTACCTATTCCACATCCTGACGATGCTAATAAATCTTTAGCCGAGCAACAGCGTATAGTATCTATTCTTGATAATTTTGATGCTTTGGCTAACTCTCTTACCGAAGGTTTACCGCGTGAAATTGAACTGCGTCAAAAGCAGTACGAGTATTATCGTGATTTACTGTTAAGTTTTCCTCAATCATCAGCCTAAGTGCATTGACATCTGCGGAGTAAAACATGGATAAAATTAGTCAAGTTAAACAACTCATCGGTGAAATTAATCGCTTACATCATCATTTTTCCAAGGATTATTTTGAACAAGGAAAAATTGAGAAAATTAACTTGTCTAAAACCATTCGACATGTGCCTGTTTCGCATATTTATAAATATCGCTTAACTTTGCATGAGAGCATCAATGATTATCTGATGACCGCGGATATAGACATCAAATATTTTTATCGTGTCAAAACCCGTGAAAGTATTGATGACAAAATCCAGCGCTATTCTGCTCGTGAAGACCAATACCCTGTAAACAATTGGCTGAATGATATTTTTGGTGCACGTATTATTTTAACGACTGAAGAAATCAACAGCGTGATGGATTTGCTAGATGACTGGCAAGATGAACTAAACCTTAAAAACTGGTATTTGCGGGACAAAGAAGGCTATCGAGGTTTACATATTTACTTTAAAAACAGAAGTAATTTTTATTTTCCTTGGGAATTGCAAATCTGGAATCACGATGATATTCAAAGCAATATTGAAAATCATGAAAAATTTAAACGCAACTTTATCTAAAAACTAACAATTACTTTGAACTATTTTACTTGATAAAAAATCTGTGGAATCAAAACCATGACCAACTATAAACCGATTGCTGAAACCAATAATTTTATTGTCTTAGACAAATATTGCAAAGAATGGCAAGCGGTGGACAGCTACCAAAGCGAAGGGGATTTAGAGCGAGAGCTGATTCAAGACTTGGTTAATCAAGGTTATGAATATCTACCTGCTTTAAACAATGCTCAAGCAATGCTAGTCAATGTACGTGAGCAACTGCAAGTATTGAATGGCGTACAGTTTTTAGATGGTGAATGGTTGCGTTTTGTTGAAACTTATTTGGATAGACCAAGCGACAGTATTATAGATAAAACCCGCAAAATTCATGATGATTATATTCATGATTTTGTCTTTGACGATGGACGTATTCAAAACATTTATCTGCTAGATAAAAAGAACATAGCTCGTAATAAAGTGCAGGTGATTAAACAGTTTGAACAAAAAGGCAGTCATGCAAACCGTTACGATGTCACCATTTTGGTCAATGGCTTACCATTGGTACAGATCGAACTCAAAAAACGGGGCATTGCCATTCGTGAAGCCTTTAATCAGGTACACCGTTATAGTAAGGAAAGCTTTAATAGTGAAAACTCCTTGTATAAGTACCTACAGTTGTTTGTGATTTCCAATGGCACCGATAGCCGTTATTTTGCCAATACTACAGCACGTAATAAAAACACATTTGATTTCACCATGAACTGGGCGAAAGCAGATAACAGTTTGATTAAAGATTTAAAAGATTTTACTGCGACTTTCTTTCAAAAAAATACTTTACTGAATGTGCTGTTGCATTACTCAGTGTTTGATGTCAGTGATACTTTATTGGTGATGCGCCCTTACCAAATTGCTGCGACTGAACGCATTTTGTGGAAAGTCAAAAGTTCGTATCAGGCGAAAAACTGGAGCAAAACGGAAAGTGGCGGTTTTATTTGGCATACCACAGGCTCAGGTAAAACTTTAACAAGCTTCAAAGCCGCACGTTTGGCCACTGAGCTAGATTTTATTGAGAAGGTTTTTTTTGTGGTGGATCGTAAAGATCTCGATTATCAGACCATGAAAGAATACCAACGTTTTTCGCCTGATAGCGTCAATGGTTCGGACAGTACCGCAGGTTTAAAAGCAAATCTGGATAAAGATGATAATAAAATTATTGTCACTACTATCCAAAAGCTAAACAATCTGATGAAAAGTGAAGCTGACTTGCCAATTTATAATAAGCAAGTGGTATTTATTTTTGATGAATGTCACCGTAGCCAGTTTGGTGAAGCGCAGAAGAATCTGAAAAAGAAGTTTAAAAAGTACTATCAGTTTGGTTTTACAGGCACGCCCATTTTTCCGCAAAATGCGCTGAGTGCTGAAACCACGGCGAGCGTGTTTGGTCGTGAACTACATGCTTATGTTATCACTGATGCAATCCGTGATGAAAAAGTGCTGAAGTTTAAAGTGGATTACAACGATGTACGTCCACAATTTAAAGCGATTGAAACTGAACAGGATGAGAAAAAGCTCACAGCAGCGGAAAACAAACAAGCCTTATTACATCCTGATCGTATTCGTCAGATTAGCCAGTACATCCTGAATAATTTCCGCCAGAAAACTCACCGCCTGCAAGCAAGCAGTAAAGGTTTTAATGCGATGTTTGCCGTTAGCAGTGTAGAGGCAGCAAAGCTGTATTATGAATCGTTGAATGACTTACAGAAAAATAATGATAAACCGTTAAAAATTGCCACGATATTTTCCTTTGCAGCCAATGAAGAACAAGATGCTGTAGGTGATATTCAAGATGAAAGTTTTGATGTTTCAGCCATGAACAGCAGCGCAAAAGAGTTTTTAAATGCGGCAATTGTTGACTATAACAGTTTGTTTAAAACTAACTTTAGTGTGGATAGTAAGGGTTTTCAAAATTATTATCGTGACCTAGCCAAACAAGTAAAAGCTAAAGAAATAGACTTGCTCATTGTGGTCGGTATGTTTTTAACTGGTTTTGATGCACCAACATTGAATACATTGTTTGTTGATAAAAACTTACGTTATCACGGTTTGATGCAGGCTTATTCACGTACCAACCGTATTTATAATGCGACTAAAACCTTTGGCAATATCGTTACCTTCCGTGATTTAGAGCAAGCAACCATTGATGCGATTACCTTGTTTGGTGATACAAATACTAAAAACGTGGTGCTCGAAAAAAGTTACACGGAATACATGCAAGGCTTTACAGATGTTGTTACAGGTGAAGCACGTCGGGGCTTTGTAGATGTAGTAACAGAATTAGAGCAGCGCTTTCCAAATCCTGATGCAATTTTCAAAGAATCAGACAAGAAAGCTTTTGCGAAACTCTTTGGTGAATATTTGCGTGTCGAAAATGTGCTGCAAAACTATGATGAATATGCCAGTTTAAAAGAACTACAAACCGTGGATATGAATGACTCTGAGGCAGTGGAAGCATTCAAGAATAAGTATTACTTAAGTGATGAGAGCCTGACTGCGCTACAAAGCATCCAAATGCCTGCTGAGCGGAAAATTCAAGATTACCGATCTACTTATAACGATATCCGTGACTGGATACGTCGGGAGAAGTCGGCAGAACAAAAAGAAAAATCAAGCATTGATTGGAATGATGTGGTTTTTGAAGTGGACTTGCTCAAATCACAAGAAATCAATTTAGATTACATTCTAGAGCTAATTTTTGAGAACAATAAAAAAGTGAAGGATAAAGCCTCACTGGTTGAAGATGTACGTCGCGTGATTCGTGCCAGCATTGGCAATCGTGCCAAAGAAAGTTTGTTGGTCGATTTTATTAATCAAACTGATTTAGATCAGATTGGTGATAAGGCCAGTGTGATAGATGCTTTTTTTACTTTTGCTCAAGTAGAGCAACAGCGTGAAGTAAAAGAGTTGATCGATGATGAGAAGTTGAATGAAGATGCAGCGAGACGTTATATTGCGACCTCGCTGAAACGGGAATTTGCCAGTGATAATGGCACTGAGCTCAATGCTATTCTGCCTAAAATGAGTCCATTAAACCCACAATACTTAACCAAAAAGCAGAGCATTTTTCAAAAAATAGCAGCGCTGGTTGAAAAGTTTAAAGGGGTTGGAGGGAGTATTTAACATGATATATCAATAGCTTAAAATTTCTAATTTATCAGTTGTTTATATGGGAAATATATAAAAATTCTCGCTACCTTTTATGGATAAAATACCCCCCTGATTTAACAGGGGGGATTTTTAGTTTCGTGAGAATTTAATGATCTCCGCAGATTTGCTTGATTGCGTTAAACTTTCAAGTTGATTCGATTTGATGGTTGTGGGCTTCATATTAATTATTTGACCAAAATCATCATCTAGAAAGCCTTTGGGTAATCCCGCTAACAGTTCTAAATGTTTTTTTAGGCCGAATTTATCAATAATATTAGCTTTATCGAATCCTCCTTGTTCAAGCAACATCTTGATCGTATTTTTAAGTAGATTAGGCTCTTCAGGAGTAGTTTCAGTATCGTAAGGTTCTGACTTTGTATAACCACGATAACGGTAACTTCTCCAAAGCTTGGAATACTGATCTTCAGAAATAATATTTAAATCCTTAGCTTTATATATCATTGCAGCTAAAGAAATCCCCCAACGCTTTTTAAGTAGCATCAGGGACTCTAATGAAATACGACTTCTCGTTTCCGCAATGAAGGCTTTCGTTGGAAATAAAAAACAGTTGGCGAAATAGTGAGCTTGTTTTTCAAGCTTATCGAACCAATTTTTCTTATCTTCCTCAGTGAGATATCTATGCATTACGATATGGCCTAACTCATGTGCTAAATCAAACCTACTCCTAAAGTAGTTATGTTTATCGGCAGCAATAAAAATATAAGGCTTATCATTAATCCAAGCGGATGTACCATCCATCTCTTCATAACCAATCTCAAATCTAGCAACTACAAGACCAGCACGTTCCATACGTTTCATTAAATTTGGGATAGGGGAAGAGCCTAATCCCCAATGAGTACGTAATTGCTCCGCCAGTAACTGAATTTTTCCATCATCCAATGATAGAGCCTCTTCTCTAGATAGAGCTGTAATCAAATCAACTTTAGGAAAAGAGATCCATTCATCTGCGATAGCATGTACTTCTGCTAAATTCATTAGCATTGCATTAGATCTAAAACAA
Source organism: Acinetobacter sp. 12966 (assembly GCF_031196995.1). NCBI lineage: Bacteria > Pseudomonadati > Pseudomonadota > Gammaproteobacteria > Moraxellales > Moraxellaceae > Acinetobacter > Acinetobacter sp. 12966. Next base: position 68,389 of record NZ_JAVIMC010000132.1, on the reverse strand, counting down.
GGTGCTTTAAGCACACGTTTTTTTGCACGATTTAGAAATAAAGGGTTACCGTAATTTGGAATTTTACGAATAAACCAATGTAAAGGAATGCCTAAAGCCTCAGCTAGATTATTTAGTACCTCTGGCTGAGGGCTATGAGTACCATCTTCCCACTTTGTAACAGTAGATGGTGCTACATCAATCATTGTAGCCAAAGCAGTCTTACTTAAGTCATCGTACATTTGACGGGCAAGTTTCAACCTTTCTGGCTCGAACTTATCTATACCCAACATCGTCTGTACCTCCAATATTTACTCACTTGAAGCGCGAGAATCATCATCAGCTTGTTCAAGGCGCTTCTTGATCGCGAGTATAGGTTCTTCTGCGACATCAGTCATTGGTTCTAAGGCAGATTTTTTAAGTTCTGTTAAACTAAAATGTAGAATAGGTCTGTTTTCAATTGGATGTGGAATTATGAAATCTAGATCGAGTAATTCAAAATCTGAATTCCAATAAGTGGTTACACAAACAAATAGTAAGTCATCAAGCTCTGCTTCTTCACTAAGAAGAGCTTTAATTAAAAGATCACTTTGATGATCTTTTACAAGACCAATATTTGACCGAGCTTGTTCTATATAAAAATGAGCATTTCTAGTATTTTTTGAATCTCTTCTAGATATAACGACATGACAAGAGTTGGTTGTCATCTGCACAAATTGATGACCTTTGGGTTTTGTATCTTCAACCGAAGCTCTGTGACCAGCATCTATTGCTGTAGAGTTAAGAGCATCCATTATCAAACCTGGTTCATATTTTGGACTTTCTTGTTTCGCAAGTTCTGGAGAGTCAAAAATTTCTTGAATAAAAAAATCTTTTTCTAATAGTTTATTTTTTATAGAAAACTCTAGGTTGTCTAAAAAAATATTACCAAATTCATGAGCGATTCGGCTTTGAATGTGTGGACGGAGCTCATTAATATCCATAAGTTTAAGACTCGAATGATTTTGTCAAAATGTATCATATTTTTTTCGTATGATGTATGTATTTTATGTTTTAATATTAAAAATTATTCTATATGAAGTACAAAGGTCAGTACTTAAACTGACCTAAGATAGGTTCAAACAGCACTAAAAACCATTGGATACCAACGTAGAGTGGCATATTTCTTGAACTCTTTTGCGACAGGAAAGTCAAAAATTACGCCATCTCCTGTATAGAGTAATGGTTCGCAAGGCGCAAACTTCAGTTTATTTTCTTTTATTAGGGTATTGATTGACTCAATAAATTCCATCGTTACATTCGGCCAGAACAATAAGTTAAAACTTTCTTGTCCGAAATGTTCATTTCCCTTTATTTCAGGAAACTGATTTTGTAACTCTACAAATGAAACATGACCGTTCATTTTTTTTACAAAGGCTAAAATTTTTTCTTTCATTTTTTCTTTGTTGAAATAGGGAGGGTACTTGAGTCTAAAAATTTATTTGGTTTTGTGCAATATAGCTTGTCGCTCAAAAGAAAAGCATAGATAAACAATGTTGAGTTCAAAGGCGGTCATTAGCTAAGAGGATATATCATTTGATGAGAGAGTTGCTCTAGGTTGGCTATTCTTCCACAATGAGACAATATAGGGGTAATTTGATATAGCTTAAGTAGCTTGTTGGAATGCGGATAACTTAAGACATATCAACAACAAATAAAAACACTCTCTAAATCTTCTACAATTACACCAATTTTGCACCATAATAATTTCTGATTTATCTATTGGATTGATATTTAATGTATTTTTTTATTTTTATGTCCAATCCATCATAGGCGCGACAGAAATACGAGGTTGTAACGATTGAAGTGATTGCATAGCCAATAGACCCAAAAGTCGCTAAATTAATGAAAGGGCAGCATTATACGGGGTTTAGCCCTGAATCGACAGTGGCATTTAACCGCATAATTTATAACCGCCCTTGTGCTGAATGTAGAAAGATGATTTTTAACAAGTTAGGTTATGAGTGGGCCATTTGCTTTTTTTGTAAGAAAGCATCAATCACACTAAATAAAATACAAAATACAACGAGCCCCACACCTGCAAGGCAGGTCATGGTCCATCCACCATGATTCCAAGCAAAAATTCCTAATGCTGAACCAGCTGCGCCGCCAATAAAATAAGTGGTCATATAAATAGCATTAATACGTGATTTAGCATCTGGACGTAAACGGAAAATAATGCTCTGGTTGCTGGTGTGAACGAGTGCGAGTGCTAATTGAATTAAAGCAAATCCAATAATATAAGTAGAAAGTAGAGTTTGTCCGAAGTAGAAACAAATCCAACTTATCAAGAACAATCCACAACCCATCCATGTAAGTAATCTTGTGTAGCCTTGATCGGCATATTTACCAATATAGCGTGTTGATAATGCCCCAAAGATACCGACTAGAGGTACTAGCCCTATAAATAGATCTGGTAAATGGTGTGCTGAGGTGAGAAGTAATGCGATGGTTGAATACAAAGTACTTACTGCTGCAAAGGCAAAAGCACCTGTAAGTGCTCTTAATAAGAGTCTTTTTTCTTGCTTTAAAAGCTGAGCCATGGAAACAAAGATTTGCCCATAGTTCATTTTCATACGTAAGACATAAGGCAAGCGACTTTTTAAAGTAAATGCCAACAGAAGCATTAATACACCGCTTACGACATACACTATTTTCCAGTGGAAAAGGTTGGAAAACAATCCAGCTAGACTGGTAGAGAGTAAAATCCCGACTAATAAACCACTCATTAAAAAACCAATGATCTCGCCAGTTTTTTCGGGTTTTACGGTCATGGTTGCAAGTGGAATGAGGACTTGGGCGGCAACGGAAAACAATCCCGCTAAAATTGTACCGATCCACAACATGGGTAAGTTCACGGCAAAAGCAGATGTAAATAGGCCAACTGCGCAAAGCACCATCAAAAACGGAATAGCTTTGGCTTTATTAACGATGTCACCCATTGGGACAATAAATAGTAAACCGAGGGCATAAGACACTTGAGCAAATGTCACTGTTAAAGCAGCTTGTGCCTGAGTTACAGCAAACTCTTGCTGAATGGAGTGAATCAGCGGCTGACAATAATAATTCACACCTGCACATAAACCGCATGCTGCTGCCATCAACCAAAGCAAAGGTTTATTTTGACTGATATCTTCAGGGGTAGACATGACGTTCTCTCAGTTTTATTGGGTGTATGCTGTTGCTTCAACTTCAATAAGCATGTGTTCTAGCGCAAGGCGCGGCACAGGAATAAGTGTACAGGCAGGAAAAGGATGATTTTTCCATAAATTTTGCATAATTTTAATCAAAATTTGATGTTTTTCGACCGAGTGGTCAACAACTAAAACTCTCAATACAGCAATATTGCTAAGCTCTGCATTGGCTGCTTTTAAAGCATGTTGAATATTATCAAAAACTTGGTTCGCTTGTTCTTCAAAATTTGGGTTTAATTCACCTTGGGAATTTTCGCCTCCTTGACCTGCTACATGAATAATATTCTTAAAGCTTTCCACTATAGCAACATGACTATAAGCGTTAGGAGTTGGGTTATATAAAGTTGATGGATTTATGATTTTAAAAGTTTCTTGACTCATTGGAACTCAACCGTTCATTAAAATTTAGATGAGTATCCAACCTCAACTTAAGTTGAGGTCAAGAGAATTTAATGTTTTAGTCTTTTCTTTCTGAGTGTAATCATCATGACACCGACAATATTGAGAAGGCAGCCGACCCATTGCCACATATTGAGATGTTCATTTAAAAAAGCAACGGCAAGCAAAATCGTTAAAACTGGTCCAATTGAAGCAATCATTGCAGATTGAGAGGCACCTAATCGTTCAATGCTTTGCATGAGCATAACGGTGGGTAGCACGGTAACTAAAAAGCCTAAGCTAATGCCATACCAAATTACACTAGAGGGAAGTTGTAATAGAAGTTGAATTGGATGAGGTGTGCTTAATGCGTAATGAGTTAATGTGCCGATACAAGCTACGGTTAAGGCCAACCCTGTGAAATTCCAAGAGCCAAATTTCTTAATGAGAGGTGGCGTCAGTAACAAATATCCGGCGAAAGCCACGGCACTTGCAAATACGAAACTTGTTCCTAACCAGAAGTTGCCCTGAATTGGTGCGTTGTTGTGCTCCTGAAGCATAACCAGTACCGTTCCACCATAACTAAGAAAAATGGCAAATAAACTTTTTACATCTAATTTTTGTTTGTAGAGTAAGCTCGAGACGATGACAGTAAGCGTGGGATATAAAAATAGAATAATTCGTTCTAAAGAAGCACTAATAAACATAAGGCCCATGAAATCGAGCCAACTTGCAAAGTAGTAGCCTAATAGACCGGCAAAAATTAAAATTAGCCAATCCTTCTTTTTTATGCCCTGATTATGATGCCTGTTAAACCAGCAAATTAATAGAAAGAACGGTAAGGCGCTTAACATGCGTAAAGCCATCAAGACCGTACCGTCTACTAATGGAGAAAGGGCATAAGTCTGTTTAATAAAAATTGCTTTGGTACTGAATAGAAACGCAGAGCAAAGCGCAAAAAAAGACCCGATTTGAAACGAAGATAAAGAAATTTTCATATACAGGACTGTATAAGAGAGACTATTGTCTGCAAAAAAAGAAAAACCTTCCCATATTACACCCCTAAACAAATATCGTGAATCATCAGTTCAAAATATGGGTATTTATTAAATAAATAGTGGGTGGTATTTTAAAAAAGTTCAATTAGAATCCAAATTCTGTACAAAGAATACACATGGGGGAAACATTGCAGCTTGCAATGTTTTTGACAATGAGAAATTAGCTTGAGGAACGCTCATGCAGATCGGAATCCCAACCGAAACTGTCGTCGGTGAAAATCGTGTAGCTGCTACGCCAGAGACAGTAAAGAAGTTGATTAGCGCTGGTCATAGCGTTGTGATTGAACGTGGTGCTGGTGTAAAGGCTGCGTACATTGACAGTGCTTATGAACAGGTCGGTGCAACCATTACGGATGATGCCTATACGGGTAGTCAAATTATTTTGAAAGTTCGTGCACCACAGGGCGCGGAAATTCAGAAACTTGCAGCAAATACCGCTGTTGTAGCAATGTTTGATCCTTATCGTAACACCGAGCTAGATCAGTTTGCGAATCAACAAGTGTCTGCTTTTGCTTTAGAACTGCTTCCTCGTACGCTTTCTCGTGCACAAAACATGGATGTGTTGTCTTCTCAAGCAAACTTAGCTGGTTATAAGTCGGTTTTACTTGCTGCTGCTGAATATCAACGCATGTTCCCAATGCTTATGACTGCTGCGGGTACTGTAAAGCCTGCGCGTGTTGTAATCATGGGTGTTGGGGTTGCTGGTCTTCAGGCGATTGCAACTGCAAAACGTTTAGGTGCAATTGTTGAAGCGACCGATTTACGTCCTACAGCAAAAGATCAAGTTGAGTCTTTAGGTGGTAAGTGGTTAGACGTACCAATGTCTGAAGAAGAGCAACAACGTGCAGCGGATGCCGCTAAAAATGGTTATGGATGGATGCCAGGTGAGCAATACATCAAAGACCAAGCTGCGATTGTAGATAAAGCTGTATCTAATGCTGACATCGTGATTACTACTGCATTGCTGCCGGGGCGTGATGCGCCACGTCTGATTAAAGCTGAAACTGTTGCCAAGATGAAACCAGGCTCTGTCATTTTAGATATGGCTGTTGAAACTGGTGGTAACGTTGAAGGCTCTAAAGTTGGTGAGACTGTGTTTACAGAAAATGGCGTGAAAATTTTGGGTGTTCCAAATATTCCCGCAACTGTAGCAACAGAAGCTTCTGCATTGTATGCGCGTAACGTTTTTAATTTCGTAGAGACCCTATTCGACAAAGAGAAAAACTTTGCGATTAATCAGGAAGACGAAATCCAAAAAGCCCTATTGGTCACTCATGGCGGTCAAGTACTGCTTAAGCGTGGTTAAGGAGATTCCTCATGGTTGAAACTATTACAATTTTCGTCCTTGCCATCTTCGTAGGTTATTACGTGGTTTGGGGTGTTACGCCAGCTTTGCATACACCACTTATGGCAGTAACCAATGCGTTGTCATCTATTATTGTGGTAGGTGCGATGTTGCAAACTGTAGGTCTGCCAGTTTTAGGTGTAGATGCTAACGTTGCATTTCAAAGTGTGAATGTGGTGAGCGTACTCGGTGCGATTGCAGTATTTTTGGCAAGCATTAATATTTTCGGTGGCTTTGCAGTAACTGCACGCATGCTGGAAATGTTCAAGCCTAAGCAAAAGAAATAAGAGGGCTTTGACATGGAATTTATTCAAGCAAATGCAAACTGGTTGTACCTTGTTGGCGCAATCCTCTTTATCTTGACGCTTCGTGGCTTATCTGGTCCTAAAACAGCAATTCAAGGTAACCGTTACGGTATGATCGCGATGGCGATTGCAGTTGTAACGACCTTCTTTGTTGCCAACAATCCAGTCATTTGGATGATCGTTGGGGCAATGGTGTTAGGTGCAATCGTGGGTATTGCGCGTGCACGTACAGTGCCAATGACTCAAATGCCAGAAACTGTTGCGCTTATGCACTCATTGGTGGGTTTGGCTGCGGTATTAATTGCGATTGCTGCAATTTTACATAACAACCAATTAACTGCATTGTTTGCTCAAAACGAAGCGGCTTTAACCGCAGCGGGCGTACAACATGCACACATGAGTAAGGTTCACTTATTTGAATTGTTTGTGGGTTGTTTCGTTGGTGCGATTACCTTTACTGCATCTGTGTTTGCGTATGGTAAATTGGCTGCGAAAAAATGGGCTAAAACAATTTCTGGTGGATGGGTTAAACCTGTTCAAGCACTTATCTTTGTTGCGATGTTGGCTTGTGGTTTCTACTTCTTTACAACTGGCAACATGACTGCTTTCTGGGCAATGACAGCACTTGCACTTGCATTTGGTTGGGTTTGGATTGCACCAGTGGGTGGTGGTGATATGCCTGTAGTGGTATCACTTCTTAACTCATTCTCTGGTTGGGCAGCAGCAGGTATTGGTTTTACACTTGAAAACAACATGTTGATCGTTGCTGGTTCGCTTGTAGGTTCATCTGGTGCGATTCTGTCGTACATCATGTGTAAAGCAATGAACCGTTCGATCATCAATGTATTGTTTGGTGGGGCAATGGGTGGTGCAGCAGTTGCATCTGCAGATAAAGGTGAACAAGTTCAACGTAACTACCGTTCAGGTTCTGCTGATGATGCTGGCTTCTTGATGTCAAATGCGGACAGCGTTGTGATTGTACCGGGTTATGGTATGGCGCAAGGTCGTGCTCAAAATGCGGTAAAAGAGTTGTGTGAACTTTTGAAAGAACAGGGCGTAACGGTTCGCTTTGCAATCCATCCGGTTGCAGGTCGTATGCCTGGTCATATGAACGTACTACTTGCTGAAGCGGACGTGGCATATGAAGACATTTTGGAAATGGATGAGATCAACTCAGACTTCCCTGCAACTGACGTAGTACTTGTAATTGGTGCAAACGACGTTGTAAACCCAGCTGCAAAAGATGATCCAAGCTCACCGATTTATGGTATGCCAATTCTTGAAGCTCATAAAGCACGTACAATTATGGTGATTAAGCGTTCTATGGCAACTGGTTATGCTGGTCTAGACAACGATTTGTTCTATAACGAAAAAACAATGATGATCTTTGGTGATGCCAAGAAAGTTGTTGAAGATATGACAAAAGCAATTAACGGTACAGGCCACTAAGTTGCTTTGAAATAAAAAACCACCTTCGGGTGGTTTTTTATTTACCTCTATTTTTAAAGAAATTTTTCTACAAGGTCCATAGATTGTTGATAGAGGTCACGTGCAAGTTGCCGATTTTTAGCATGTGATGATTTCCAGTTTGGCATATGTGCGCTGACATATTCGCCATTACGGTTCTGCCATGCCTCAGAAGTTGCCATTTCTGTAATGAGGTTTGCTGGAACTGAGGTTGGGACTAGGCCTAATTTCATCGCCGCATAGACAGGTTTGGGTAAGTCGCGATAAATATCAGAAGCGACACCGCCTGGATGTAGTGCGTTATTGGTAATTGAACTTCCAGCTAACTGTTCTGCTAATGCATTGCTGAATAGTAAATTCGCAAGCTTTGATTGACCATAATAGAACAGGGGATTGTAAAAACCTTCTGCGCGAAATTTATTGAGTTTAATTGAGCCAACCCAATGAGCAATAGACGCAAGATGAATAATGCGCGCTTTAGGAGACTGTTGTAAAACTGGAAGTAGTTTTTGAGTTAATAAAAAATGGCCTAAATAATTAACCCCAAATTGTTGCTCAAAGCCTTCACTGGTCAACTGTTTGGTTTTGGCAAATAAACCTGCATTATTAATGAGTACGTCAAGGTTGCCATATTTATCTGCAATTTCATCGGCAGCTTTTTTAGTTAATTCAAGACTATTTAAGTCGAGAGAAACGACATCGACTTGTCCTTGGTTAAGTGAGCGTAGTTTGTTTTGTGCCTCTTGCGCTTTTTGAGGATTTCGACATGCCAAAATCACATGTTGCCCTTGTTTAACAAGTTGTTCTGCTGTGGCGAAACCTATGCCCGTATTAGCACCTGTAATTAATATCTTCACTTTCTGTACTCCGGTTATGCTATTTATTGGTGGGGACTTCAAGAATTTCTATAGTGCTGAAAATTTGACAATTTGTCATGTCAAAATTAGTTGTAAGTGATGATTGGTGCTTTGGGGGTAGGGTCTGCGTATTTGAATGTAATTAAAATTGATGTTAGATAAATAAAAAAAAGCGGCTCAAAAGAGCCGCTTTTTTAAAAGCAAAATTTTAAGCAACCGACTCTGGAGCGGTACGCCATAAGCTTTCTAAATCATAGAATTTACGAGCTGTTGGTAGCATCACATGTACTACAACAAAGCCGAGATCAATCAAGATCCATTCTGCATCTCGTTCACCTTCAACGCCAATCGGGCGGAAACCGGCTTTTCGAGCTTCTTCTGCGACATTGTCAGCAAGTGCTTTGACATGGCGAGTAGAAGTACCACTTGCAATTACAATAGCATCAGCGACATTGCTAATTGAGCTAACATCTAACTGGAGAATATCTTTTGCTTTTACATCAACTAAAGCGTCGTGGACGACTTTGAGACAAGCTTGTACGTCTTTATTTGAGGTGTTCATTGCGAAATCGTGAGAATTAGACACGCTGGGCGATGGTTCTAAATTCATATAGGGTATATTTTCCTGACAATTACTCACTATCTAATATAGTGGTTTTCGCACTAAATTTCAAACAGAAGTCGTAACAGTTTATATATTTACATCATCAGAAAAGTACTTTTTCTTCCATGTAAACGACTGATTTGAAGCATTTTCAGGTTTATATTCTGCTGCAATATAGTTCTGATATGAACTTTGCTTTAACCAAGAAAAAATTTGTTCATAAGGAATTTGACCTGTATCAGGCTCATGGCGGCCTGGACAGTCTGCAAATTGAATATGACCAATTAAGTTAATATTTTCTTGTAAACCCTCAAGTACATCTTCACCCATCATGGCCATGTGATAACAATCATATTGCATTTTGAGGGCAGGGTGATTGACTGCTTCGAGCATTTCCTGTCCCTGTGCAATGTTCTGCACCAAAAAGCGAGGCATATCCGTGCCATTAATCATTTCGAAAACAGGCTCTATACCATGTTCACTTAATAAGTTGCAGGCATGTTTTAAATTGGCTGCTAACGTTTTTAAACAAGGAAGTAAGTCAGCATCTAGCGGTTGTTTACCCGCTAAAATATTAACACGAGGAACTTTTAAAGCAGTAGCATAGCTAATGGCCAATTCTAAGGCTTCATGAAAAGCTATCTCTTGGCCGGGAATGCCTGCTAAACCGTTTCCGCCTTGCATAAGATCACCAGCAGGCACATTGATTAGACAGAGATTGAGGTTGTAACGTTCAAGTTGGTCTTGAATATCGGAAATGGTAAGTTCGTATGGGAATTGGATTTCTACATGTTCAAAGCCCTCTGCATGGGCTAATGCGAAGCGTTCAATTAAAGAAACTTCGGTAAAAATCATGGATAAGTTAACGGCAAGACGACCCATACACAAACTCCGTTTATTATTGCTCTACTACTTGAATCATAGTAGCTAAATCTTTCTCAGCAAAGCCATTTTTTTGGTGAGTTTGTAGCTGTAATAGAGCTTTTTGTGCAACAGGGATATCTAAATTAACATTGTTAGCCAATGTTACCGCGTTGTTAAGATCTTTAGATAATGTTTGAACTTTCCACTGAACAGGCTCGAATGTATGAGTTGCCATGCGTGGTGCAAGTATTTGAAATGGCTTTGAGTCGGCAAATCCACCAGCTAGAGCTGGAGCGAGTAATGTGGTGTCTACACCAGCTCGGTCTGCTAGTGCTACAGCTTCAGCGATAAGAGCACTATTTGCTGCCACAATCAATTGATTACAAATTTTAGTGGCTTGACCCGTACCTATATCACCCATTCGTGTTACACGTTGAGATAAGACATTAAAAATAGGAGCTAATTCCGTAATCGTTTGAGCATCGCCACCTGCAAAAATAACAAGTGTGCCTTGTTCTGCACCAGCTGTTCCACCTGATACTGGTGAATCAATCCATATAACGTCATGCGCAGCAGCAGCTTGAGCAAGCGTTTTTGTTGCAGCAACAGATAAGCTTGAGAAATCAACAATTACCTGTTTAGCTTTTAAATTAGGCTGAATTTGTTCAAATACTGCTTCTACAGCTTTGTCATCTGCTAGGCAGGTTAAAATAATTGGATACTCACCAATATCTGAAAGTTCTAAAGGCTGTGCGCCGATATCAATCAGTTCTTCACATGCAGAAAAGGTTCGATTCCAAACTGCAACTTGAAAACCAGCCTGAATAAGACGGGTTGCCATGCGGCTCCCCATCAGCCCTATACCTAAAAAAGCAATAGGGGTATTACGATCAAAATTCATAATCTAAGCTCTTTATTTATATTGGCGTGGTAAAAAATTAACTTCCGGATGTTTGTCTTTTTTACGAGCAAGTTTGCTATTTTTACCAAGTAATAATTTAAGTTGCCAGATTTTTTCTAGACGTAATGACTTTTCAGGTTGGTGTTCCATTGCATCAAGTACACGTTTTGCTGCAGTTAGGGCATCAGGTGAGCGTTGTAACATTTCAGCAGCTATTTCATTGGCTTTTTCTAGTGGAGAGTTGCTTAAATGAGTCACAAGACCAATTTCTTTTGCATAATTCGCATCAAAAACACGGGCTGTTAAGGTGAGTTCTTTTGCAAGGTCAACACCAATTAAGCCTTTCAATGAGCGAGTAAGTCCCATATCTGGAACTAAGCCCCAACGGCTTTCCATAATCGACATTTTAGTGTCTGGATGAGAAATTCGAATATCAGCTGCTAAGGCAAGTTGCATTCCGGCGCCAAAACAATATCCTTCAAGAGCTGCAATCACAGGTATAGGTAAATTTTGCCAAATCAGGAATGCTTTTTGGAACAAGCTTTGTCCAGGCTTCACAAGCTCCCAAATGGCAAAGGCAGAATTTTTTGGATTGTTAAGATCAGATAAATCAATTCCGGCACTAAAAACTTGTGCTTCACCTGTCAAAATCACACAGCGAATCTCTCTATCCTTTTTAATGGCTTTTGCTGTGGAAACGAGTTCTTTTAATAAGGCAAAACTCATGGCATTGCGTTTGTCGGGGCGGTTTAGATAAACTGTTGCAATGCCATTATTCTTTTCAATACGTAAAAGTGCCATGAAATTCCCGCTTATTTTTTTATCGATAAGCGGAGCATAACATGGCTGTAATTTGGAAACATGACAGCTCAGTCATACCAGTTGGTAGATATGCTAGTCAGGAATCACCAAGATTTGATGAGCAGCACTTTCAACTTCTTTAACAACAAGTCCTAACTCATCAAAGCGTCTCATAACTTCTTCAATAAATCCTTCATCGGCTATACGGCGTTCTTTGCGTAGTGTTGAAATAAATTGCTCAAAATCACCTGTCACTTGTTGCAGTTTTGGAGTACCTACATAGCGGGTAGCACCATAAAGACGATGTAAAACATGCTCAAGTTGAGGGAAGTCTTCAAGCTCGATGAGCTGCTGCATTTCGTCTAGCTCAGTTGGGAAACTATCAACTAACATTTTAAGTAAATCTTGAGCAAGATCTTCTTTATTTGCTGCAAGCTGCAAACTTTGTTGCCAGTTTAGAATTTCTGGGTCTAATGCTTCTGCAACGACATGATGGTCTTTATCTAGAGCTTTTGATGTAAAGTTGTTTTTGGTCCATTGCGTTAAAATTTGGATAATTTGTTCCATTTGAATTGGCTTGGTAACATAGTCATTCATGCCTACTTTGAGGAGTTTTTGCTTTTCATCAGCAAGGGCATGCGCTGTTAATGCAATAATTGGAAGCTGCATTTCACCATCTAAAGTCGACTCTAATGAGCGAATAGCGCGAGTTGTATCAATACCTGACATAACAGGCATTTGAATATCCATAAATACCAAATCAAATGGTTTAAGCTTCTGGTCAATTCGCTCTTGGATCAGGTTCAGCGCTTCTTGACCGCTGAGAGCTTTAGTTGTTCTAACGTTGAGTTCACCTAGCAAGGCTTCTAAAACAATTAAGTTAGGTAAGTGGTCATCGACTGCCAGAATGTGTAAACCTTGACCATTAAAATCTTGTTGCTCCTCTTCAAAAATAGGCTGATCATTTAATAATTGAATGAGTCCGCTTCGACTTAATGGTTGATATAAAGGGCGAGCACGATATTCATTGAGCATATTTGGCTCAAGTGTCATTTGATAGCCATAGACTGCCAAATTGCCTTGATAACGACTACGGATTTCTTTTAATAACGCTTCAGTATCGCCGCTGTGGTCAACAATGAGCCATGTATTGTCTTTTTGATCAAGATGCTTTAAACGACTAAATAAGTCCAGAATCGATTGTGTCTCGATATGAGGAACATGATAGTTCTCAAGGTAATAACGTAAAACACTTGCTGTAGCAGGGTGGGCAAGATAAGACACCACTTGTAAATGTTCAAAGTGCGGGTGTTCAATCTCGTAATCTTCATCTACCACAAATTGTGCTGTAAACCAGAAGGTCGAGCCCTTTTCTGTTGGGGCGCGTTCTTGGTTATCCTCAAAGCCAATTTGACCATGCATGAGATGGACAAGCTGTTTAGAGATCGCAAGGCCTAAACCTGTACCGCCAAATTGACGTGTAACGGATGCATCACCTTGCGAGAATGATTCAAATAATTTTTTACGGTCAGTTCCGCTTAAACCAATACCACTGTCTTGAACACTAAAATGAAGTAGGCATTGTCCGATATCATCATGTTCCATACGAACACGAACAATAATTTCGCCATCTGGAGTGAACTTAATCGCATTTGAAATCAAATTAGTTAGAATTTGTTTAAAGCGTAAAGCATCACCAATCACTTGTTGTGGAATATTGTCCGCATAATAAAAAGCCATTGCGATATGCTTTTGAGCAGCCAGTGGAGACAGCATATCCATGACATCAAAGACAGCTTCTTCTAAATCAAACGGTGCTGTTTCAAGCTCTAACTTACCGGCATCAATTTTTGAGAAATCTAATACATCATTAATTAATGCTAATAAATGGGCAGATGATTTGCGAATAGTTTGCAGGTAAAGGTTTTGTTCGTTATTTAGATTTTGCTGACGAAGTAATAAATGAATAAAGCCATCAATACTGTTTAGAGGTGTTCGAAGTTCATGACTAATATTGGCAAGGAAAACTGATTTTGCTTGGTTCGATGAAATCGCTTGGTCACGTGCTTGACGATAAGTGATGTTTTGAACTTCTAAGGTATCTAACGTTCTACGTAAGTCTTCTTCGGTTTGTTCGGTGTGTTCTTTTAACTCTAAAAAGCTAAAGTGTAATCGTTTAACAACGTTTGCAATATCTCGCTGTAATAAGCGTAATTCACCTGTACTGTTAATGACCATATGCTGGTCCAACGTGTCTGCATTTAAACGTTGCAACTGCATGCGAATTTCGTACATCGGTGCAATCCAGCGACGCGAGTAAAAATTCAAGCAAAGTAAAAGTAACAATAAGGTCATTAAGCCAGTAATGACGAGGGCAATCAAAATACGGTAACGTGCCAATTCTAGTGGCTGATTATCCATTTCAATGACGAGCCAGACAGGTGCTTTTCCGGGTGTGTCGCTAATCCGCTGTCCATAAATATTGTTGTGGTTATAAGATATTGGACCAAAAAAATTACTACTTTGCGTAAAGTTTGGCCAGTAGCGATTATCGCGATAACCGATACTTAAATAGGTCTGGCCATTACTATCAATTAAAGCAGCACGTTTTAGATTTTTTTCACTAAACATGCTTTGCATGATGTGCTGGGCGTGATCATATTCATCGGGCTCTAGTTCAACAAGCTTATATAAATCGATCGCGATTTGATTGTAGCGAGCTAAAATTGCTGAGGCATGATGTAGCTGTTGTTGTTTTACTGAATGTGAGGTTTCAGTTAAAACCAGAAAAGCACCAACACACGTTAAAATCATGATGGGCACAAAAATAAGAGCAATTAATTGTCCATATGCATGATTCAGACGTAAGCGTTTCGATAAGGTTTTATTGAAATTAGACATGGCTACATCAGATTTATCTCTCTGTAGGGCATCTTATCACGCTTTATTTTAAAACAGACGGCATTTTATAAATGACCGAGCTTTAATCGCTTTCATGAAAAAGCATATTGAAATGGGTGCAGTACCGAGCATTTTTTCATACAATAGGCCCACCTCGATATAGGTGTTGATCATGAGTAATACACAACCTGATTTTTTAGCCGACGAATTTTTGTTAGATCACTATGTAGGTAAGACGCCTCTAGTTCGTTTGCAGCGATTAGCTTCTCATACGCAAGCGATAGTTTTAGCAAAATTGGAAGGTAATAATCCGGCAGGTTCTGTAAAAGACCGTCCTGCATATAACATGATTATGCAGGCAGAAAAACGTGGTCAAATTAAACCGGGTGATACATTAATTGAAGCAACCAGCGGTAATACAGGTATTGCTTTGGCTATGGTTGCGGCAATGCGCGGCTATAAAATGAAACTTATTATGCCGAACAATATGAGCCAAGAGCGTAAAGACGCAATGTTGGCTTATGGCGCAGAGCTGATTGAAGTGACACCACAGCAAGGAATGGAAGGTGCACGTGATTTAGCCTTACAAATGGAAAAAGAGGGTAAGGGGCACGTTTTAAATCAGTTTGGTAATCCTGATAATGTTGAAGCTCATTATCTAACGACTGGTCCTGAAATCTGGAAACAAACAGGCGGTAAAATTACCCATTTTGTGAGTTCAATGGGCACAACAGGTACCATTATGGGTGTTTCTAAATATTTAAAAGAACAAAACCCAGATATTCAAATTGTTGGTTTACAGCCAGCAGACGGATCAAGTATTGCCGGTATTCGCCGTTGGCCAAAAGAATATTTGCCTACTATTTTTGATAGTAGCCGTGTTGATCGTATTATCGATATTCCACAAATTGAAGCTGAAAAAACTATGCGTAAATTAGCTCGTATGGAAGGTGTTAGTGCTGGTACATCTTCAGGCGGTGCAGTTTGGGCATCAATTAAAATTGCAGAAGAAAATCCGGATGCTGTTATTGTTTGCATTATCTGTGACCGTGGCGATCGCTACTTGTCTACAGGTCTGTTTTCAGTACAGGACGATAACTCATAATTGAGAGAAATAATGCGTTTCCCTACCTTAGTTTTTGATATTGAAACTTTAACTGATTTAAAAGCGGGTGCGCATTTATATCATCTTGATTTACCTGAGGCCGATGTAGAGCAAGCATTGACGAAAATCCGTCGCCAAGAATCTGGTATGGACTTTCAGCGTTTGCCTTTACATGAAATTGTTTGTATTTCTGGCTTATGGATCGATGAGTCTGGTTTTCGATTATTTTCTTTTAGTCGAGAACAATATTCTGAAGCAGAAATTTTACAGAAATTTTTATCTATTTTTGATAAGCGCCATCCGACTCTAGTAAGCTGGAATGGTTCACAATTTGATTTACCAGTTATCCTATTTCGCGCTATGTATCATGGGCTATCTGCCCCCGGTCTGTTTGATCAAGGCGAGATTGATAGCCAGAAGCGTTTTAATAATTACCAAAACCGTTATCACCATCGCCATATAGACTTAATGGACGTTATGGCAATGTTTAATGGCCGTAATTTTCAAAAGCTTGACGATATTGCCTGTATTTTAGGTTTGCCGGGTAAGCGTGGTGAGTCGGGTTATCATGTGCCTGAATATGTTCGTAATCAACAGTGGTTAAAATTGACGAGCTATTGTGAAGGGGATGTGCTCAATACATGGTTTATTTATTTGCGTTGGTTAGTACTAAAAGGCCAATTAAATGCAGATGAGCATAACCATTGGATCAGTTCGAGTATTGAATATTTACAGACTATGCCACAGCAAGCCGATTTCCTTGAAGTATGGGAACGTACTTCGAAACATACCGAATTTACTTCTCACTATTTTAATTCTTCAGATTTTTAGGTTCATTCTTTGAAACAACAAGCCAAATCTCGCAACCTTCAACAGCCTGAATATATTTTTCAGGTTGAAACACTTTCTCATGAGGGGCGTGGAATTGCGCATTATGGTTCTCATCCTGAGCACCCTGCAGATAAGCATGGCAAAAAAGTTTTTATTCGTTATGCATTGCCAGGAGAAACTGTAAAAGCTCGGATTACCCATCAAGCGAAGCGTCTTGAAGAAGCTGAAATGTTGCAGTTGTTAGGAGAACCTTCAGCACATCGTATAGAGGCAATTTGTCCTCACTATGGTATCTGTGGGGGTTGTAGCATGCAGCATATTCACCCTGATGAACAAATCCGTTTAAAACAAAATGTACTCCAGTCACATTTACAGCATTTTGCAGGTATTCAACCTGAACAGTGGCTAGAACCGATTCGATCTTTACAAAGTGATTATCGTCGTCGTGCTCGAATAGGCGTGCGCTATTTGCCAAAACCAGATCGCTTAATCATGGGTTTTCGCGAACATCATAGTAATCGTTTAACTTCGATCCATAGCTGTAGTGTTTTGGATAAAAACTTATCAAATAGTCTGCCTGAGTTACGCACTTTACTCCAAAGTCTAAAAGGCAAAGCGCACATTGGTCATGTAGAATTAGCAAAAGGTGATAATGAAATTTCTTTATTGGTTCGTCATGTAGAAAAATTAAACAATTCTGATGTCAACCAATTAAAGCAATTTGCGTTACACAAAGGGTGGCAGTTGTATTTGCAACCTAAAGGTCCTGAAAGCATTCATCGTATTGATGATGAACAAGGTGCTTTACGTTTACACTATGCCTTAGAAAGGTTTAATGTAAATTTTGCTTTTTCGCCATTGGATTTTACTCAGGTCAATGCCACAGTAAATGAACAGATGGTTCAATTGGCATGTGAATTGCTTCAATTGCAACCAGGTGAAAAGGTACTTGATCTATTTTGCGGTTTGGGCAATTTCTCACTCCCGTTAGCACGATGTGTTGGTGAGAGTGGTCAGGTTGTCGGTGTTGAAGGGAGTGAAGAAATGGTGCAGCGAGCAACAGCTAATGCGAGATGCAATAGTTTGGTGCAAGCAACCTTCTTTTCACAAGATTTAACAAAAGATTTTTCGCATCATTCTTGGGCAAATCAAGGATTTGATGCATTATTGATTGATCCTCCTCGTGCTGGTGCATATGAAATTATGCAGTATGTATCAAATTTTGGAGCAAAAAGAATCGTTTATGTATCATGTAATCCAGCTACACTGGCAAGGGATGCGGGTGTTTTGGTCCAATATGGTTACCAGTTAAAAAAAGCAGCAGTGATGGACATGTTTACGCATACCGAACATGTTGAATCCATTGCACTATTTGAAAAAATTCAAGAGATAAACGATTAAAAACATGAGTTACATATTGAGGAGAATGGTATGGTCACAGTACGTGAACAGTTACCTGAACAACTAACCGAGTTGTCAGAGGAAACGACTGTAGAGCATGCCGCCGAAACGCAAATCGGTTTAGCCTCATGGTTGGATCGGGTGCGTGAAATATTAGATGGGGCGGAGCTTGAACAACTTGAAAAAGTCGCTCATTTAACCCTGCAAAAAGAGTTAGATTCAACGGTTAATCATCGTTCCAATACTTTTGCTACAGGCGTTGGAATGGCCGACATTCTGGCACATCTCCATGTAGATGAAGATACTTTATCAGCAGCAATGCTTTATCGTAGTGTGCGTGAAGGCATTACCGATATAGAAGAAGTAAAACAGAAATTCGGGGAGCAAGTTTACAACCTTGTCAAAGGTACTTTGGCAATGGGTAAACTCTCAGAACTTATTGAAAAAAATAAACGGTTAGAAGATCACTTTAATAATAATCAACGAGAACATTTAAGCGGCATTTATAAAATGCTGATTTCGGTGACCGAAGATGTTCGTGTTGTTTTAATTAAGTTGGCTGAGCGTACTTATTCTTTGCGAGAGCTTGCAAATTCCTCTCGTGAACGCCAAGAACGTGTAGCGCGTGAAATTCTTACTATTTATTCGCCGTTGGCACATCGACTTGGTATTGCTCAGCTTAAATGGGAACTTGAAGATCTTGCATTTCGCTATTTGGCACCAGATCGTTATAAAGAGATTGCTTCATTACTCAATGAAAAGCGTTTAGAGCGTGAGCATTACATTCAGTTCGTCATTGACCGTTTGAAAAATGAGTTAGCGTCTTACGGCATTGAAGCTGAAATTACAGGGCGTGCAAAACACATTTATTCGATTTATCGAAAAATGAAGAGCAAAAACCTGAGCTTCGACCAACTTTATGACATTCGTGCTTTACGTGTGTTGGTCAATAGTGTGCCAGAGTGCTACCACTCTTTAGGTATCGTACATCAAATCTGGCGTCATATTCCGCACCAGTTTGATGACTATATTACCAACCCGAAAGCCAATGGTTATCGTTCTTTGCATACAGCTGTAATTGCTGAAAATAAATCTCTTGAAGTGCAAATTCGTACTCATGAGATGCATGATGAAGCAGAGTTAGGCGTATGTTCACACTTTAACTATAAAGAAGGTTCAAAGAATACCGACCATTCTTTTAACCATCGTTTGCATTCATTACGTGCTGTTTTAGAACATTATCAAGAACGTAATGAAACGACGGTACATCAAAACGAAGATGAAACAGAAGGCTTTGAACAGTTACAAGACTTTGAAGGCTTTGAAAAGATTTATGTTTTCAGTCGCGATGGTGATATTAAAGAATTGCCGCGTGGCTCAACAGTTTTAGATTTTGCCTATCATGTGCATACAGAAGTAGGGAATAAGTGTTATGCAGCGCGGGTCAACCAGCGTTATGTACCACTTACCTATACTTTAAAAACAGGTGAACAGGTTGAAATTTTAACTAAAAAAGATCGTGAACCAAACCGTGACTGGTTGGTGAACTCTCTGGGTTATATCAAAACCTCTCGTGCACGTGACAAGTTGCGTCATTGGTTTAGACAGCAAGACCGTAGTAAGAATCTTGAAGTAGGCCGAGAACTGCTTAATAAAGAGTTGGCTCGTCTTGCGATTCACCCAAAAAGTATCGACCTAAATGATTATTCATCACATTTTAATGTGAAGACTGGCGACGATATTTTGGTGAATCTGGTCAGTGGCGATATTAGCTTACATGCCCTGATTAATCAGGTGAACCGCCAAATGCATCTAGATCAGGATGAGCCTGAACTAGTACTTAAACCAACATTAAATCCACGTGCCAGCCATACGCTATCAGCACATGGCATTTTAATTGATGGCTTAGATAATGTAGAGCTGCACATCGCTCAGTGCTGTCAGCCGGTGCATGGTGAATCAATCGCTGGATATATTACTTTGAACCGTGGTGTCAGCATCCATAAAGTCATTTGTTCTGACTATCAACGTATGATTAAGCAAGAGCCAGAGCGTGCTGTTGAAGCTGATTGGGAAATGCAGCCAACACGTGGTCAAAGCGTTCAAATTGTGGTGGAAGCTTATGATCGTCGTGGTCTGCTTAAAGACTTAACTCAGGTGATTTTCTCTGACCAAATCAATATTCGTCAGGTTAATACAATTTCTGAGGCCGATGGTATTGCTAATATGAAGTTGCTCATTGAGGTTAAAGGTTTAGCACAGCTTTCTCGCTTATTGGCTCGCCTAGAGCAGCAACCGGGAATTATTAGTGCTCGACGCATGATTCAAGGCGTTTAATAAATTAAGTAAAAAGGCTGTCAAATGACAGCCTTTTTATTTACCAGCGAATTGGTTTTTCGCTAGAACCTGAAGGAAGATCTGCATCTGATAATGGTGAAGAATTTACCTCATTATCAAAACTATCTTCGTTTTGAGAGTAATGATTTGATTTCAAAGATAAACCACGCAATACATCATTAACGACTTGATCTGCGAAAATTTCGGTACTAGAAGGTGGGGTATCTTGTGTGACTAAATTACCAACATTTGCTTGTGGTGGCTGCTTAATAGAACCAGCTGCTGCAATTTTGCCTGTATTTACTTCAATTACACGCCAGTTTAATTTAATCGCATCACGTTCGGCTGGAACTGCGCCGTAAAAAGATTGACCTTGAACCGTGCGGGCTTCATTAATTCTACCAACAAGAATATAGTCTGCACCCACTTTTTGGGCAATTCTTGCCATTTCGGATGGCGCACCATCCCAAGCGAGGAATGCATTTTCGCTTGCCATCTCTTCAATATAATCTCGACTTACTAAACTTAGTTGTCGTGAATTTGCCATTTGCGTACCAATTAGATCCGCTACTTCCTGCACAAACTCATATGGGTCTTCACCCGATGCTAAGTTAAATTTTGACTCAACTACTTGAAAAGGAAAAACTGCGATTCTTCGTAAATGTTGATCAGCTACATTTGATTGATATTTACTAATATAAGCTCGAACGCGGGCTTTATAATTTTTACCTGAACCAGAAACACTAAGCACTTGAAAACGGTTAATTGCACCTGAAGACTCTGTTTGTACACTGAACACAGGTGAGCTTTTGCCTTGATATGACCAGTGGTGATCTGTCATAACCATATTAACTTCTTCAGCCATCCCCATTTGTGAACTTACTTTTGTTCCATTCACAGATTGAGCTGCTGTTAATAAAGCTTCTGCAATAGCTTGTTGCTGGGTTGGTCCACTACCTGAAGCTTCTTTCATCACTTCTTGTAGCGCGGCAAAACTTGAGGTGGCAGTAAGACTTAATAGTACTGCGCAAAATATTTTTCTCATAAAGGCTCTTTTTATTTATAGAGCATAGCAATTAATAATTGCCATGCTATAAAGGATTATTTAGAAAAGCTTATAAGCCGAATGTAGATTTTTTTGCAGATTTGCGAATTTCTTTTTCACTGGTCCATTCAACGATTCCAGTTTTTAAATTCAGTAGTTTTAAAGTGAATTTATAGTAAACATCACTCTTGCCGCCCGAGTTTTTAACGATGCTAGATAAATTACCATTCAGCATATACTCAGCACCAATCTGTGTGCCGGATTTTACGGCAGTGCGTTTATCTACCATTCCGCTACGTTGTTGATAAGCCATCTGGTCTGCTACTGCACCCACAGAAGTCATGTCTACAAAGCGGAATTTTCCTGAATTGATTAGACGGTTTTGAATCGTATCGGTAATAGACTCTGTATCGATATGCTCTTGAGATTTGTTCTTAATTTTATCAACAAATAAAACAGGACGACGATTTTTTGTCATATCAATAATTGGTGGGAAGGCAAGCATGTCATCCACCATTTTTGTCGCAATTTGCTGTAAATCTGTAGAACCAAAATCTTTTGTTAAAGTTTCAACAGATTGCGCATCACCATAGCTAACTGTTTGTGAAGCACAACCAGAAAAAAGTGCAGCGCTACTCATTGCTGTAATCATGAATAGTGATTTAATTTTCATTAAAATGTCCTGTATCTATCTTTAAATAATGTTGTGAATTTAGGTTTAAAAACTTAATCTTTTTTCATGTAAATCAATACATCGACTGCACTAGGGTTAGGTGCAACTGACTGAACAGTTTTAACTTCACGACCTTGTAAGCTAATAGGTTTCCAAATTGCGCCTTCTGGATTAATTTCAGTTCCTTCCGCATCAAACCATACAATTTTGTATTGGAAGTCTTGGGCATAGAACCAACCATTTTTTAGAGCAAGGGATGCGCGCTTAATATCGCCTAAAGACGTCATGTTGACGCGACTAACACCAATCCGGGTAGCTAAAATCGGGTTGTTAGTTTGAGTGCGGACAGTACTCTGACCTGTGGTAATGTCAGTTTTTGTTTGCATAGCATTTGGAGCTGTACAACCTGTAAAAAACGCAGATGCAATTGAGAGTAGGCTCAAATAAATTACGGCCTTTTTCATTTTGAATATCCTTTAATCATTAATGAGTAATAGCAAAACTATCGGTTAAAATTTCTTGATTTGCTTCTATGCCATGAATAAACACAGTTTGATTTGGTTTCACATCAATATTGAGTTCTTGAGTCATATAGCCATTTTTTAGTTGGATAGTATGAGTGCCTGTTGGCAAAGTGAGACGGGCAACTTGAGCATTACTTGGTAGAGTATTCCACGCACGAACATCGGCTTTTTCAGAAGCTGTGTTGTAGATGTTCCCAGCAATTTGACCAATAGCCCCTAGGTGATTCCCAAGTTCTTTTTGGACCATATATTTTGCTGTTGTGCGCGCAATTTGCGATGTCATATTGGCAGCTACATTTTCTTTTAATGTTTTTACAGCTAATGCACCTATATCAGTTAAGGTAGAGGTGCTAGTCATAGGTCTACCATTTACAAGTACCTGAAGACTAGTAGGGCTTTTATAAGTAGAAGGGTTGTAGCTAGCAAATGAAACATTGATCAGGCCGTTTGGAGTAGGCAATGCAAATGTATTGGGTATTTTTTGAGGTACTAGGCCTTGCTCTAAGAAAATTACAACTGGATATTGTTGAGATTTTTTACCTGAAGACATGTCTAAGCGTTTAACATCATTTTTGATGAAGTCATTAGGCTGCAATTCATAAGCTTTTTTGAAGTCAACGAGAGCATCGTTTTCTTCTCCTAATGCTTCCCAAAGAGTGGCTGCCATGTAAAATGCATAAGCATTTTGATATGTATTTTTAACTTTCCCAGCAATTGTATCTAGGCCAGCAAAAGCTTCGTCAAAGTTCTGATTATGATCGGAACCAGCTTTTTCTTTAGCTTTTTCAGCTTCCTTCGTGTGGGCAAGTTCAATTTCACGCTGAATACGTTGGGCGATACGCATTTCTACACCAGCGCTTTCTGGATTATTGAGAGCCATAAAATTTATGGCTTGATAAACATGTGCTAAAACTTGTTCATATTCTGGGATTTTGTAAGGAATAACACTGTCATTACTTACAAGTGAGAGAGCTTTAAATCCGAGTTCTGAGGCACTGATTTTTGCTTTATTATTTCTTTGTTCTAACAGTACAAACGCAGCTTCAAAGGATTTCTTACTTTCTTCATATTGATGATTAGCTTGTTGTAAGCGACCTTTTTCAAGTAGGTAGAGTGCAGCATCGCTCCCTTTAGCTTTTTTCTCTAAAAATTTATGAGTTTCTTCTGGAATGGGTTGCGTGAGGTTTGCACGGAAGCTCTGAGCGGTTTGATTGTAGTCATCAAAAAAGCCAGCTTGAGCAGTAGGTAAAACACTGCTAAATAGAATAGCCAGAAGAGTTTTTTTGTGTCGTTGTGATTGCTTAATTATTGAAAAATCTGTCACAAAAAATACTCACAAGTTTACAAAAATAAACGAACTATAATTTTGTAAAGTGAGTATTTCAATAATTTTATTAACTATTAGTTTTATTTGTTCTATTGAAGAGTAAACGCAAAGCCTTATCTAATATAGCGTTAAAGGTTTTTGAAGCTTTATATTTTAAGTGTTTGTTTGTTTGAAAAATAATCTAATTAAGTTTTTATAATAATTTTAATCTTAGCTTTTAAGTTTTATTTATCGCTTTAATCAGAATTAATTGGATTCTTAAATTTAAATAATTGATATGTTTATTTTTTTAATATTCATCTTTTTTATTTGAAGGTTTTTTAATTAATAAGTGATGATATGTATTTTATTGAAGCCTTTTGATTTAGAGTAACTTAAAAAAGTGTTTCTCGATTGTTGTATTATAAATATATATAAAATTGTTTTGGTAAAAAGGCTGTCAAATGAGAGCCTTTTTATTGCAAATTATTTTCTAGATAAATAGATGTTGGTTAGTCGATTTACAAACTGAGGGCTTAAAGTTGAGAGCTGATAAAGCAGTTTGGTTTTTATACCCACTGGAGTATGGGTAGGCGTCCAGAAATGAGCCTTTTTCTCTACAAGCGTAAGCACCTGCTGAGCAATATCATTTGGGGTTAAATCTATCCCCATATTCTGAATGGTGCCTGTATCCATATTGTTAACCATTGCAGTTTGTACAAATAGCGGCATCACATCTAAAACGCGAATACCATATTTTTTCCATTCCACATCTAAACCTTCAGTAATTCCACGAACTGCAAATTTACTAGCCGAATAAGAAATCAAATCAGCTTGCCCATAAATTGCAGAAGCTGATGACAGATTAATGACGCGTGCAAAAGAAGCTTGCTTTAAGTAAGGGAGAGCAGCGTGACAGCCATTGATTACGCCGTTTACATTAATATTTATTGTTCTTTGGTGAGCTTTAATATCAGTCGTTTCAAAAGCACCAGAATATAAAATACCTGCATTATTTACCAAGATATTAAGTTCACCAGCCCATTCGGTAAATTCTTTTAATATGTGTTGCCACTGGCTGTAATCACTTACATCTAGATAGCCGGCACGGGCATTGGGGCCTAAGTCATTTGCTAGTTCCTGAGCAAGCGATTCATTAATATCGTAAATGCCTACTTTATATCCTTGTTTGTAGAATACGCGTGCAATTTCAGCCCCAATACCTTGAGCGGCACCACTAATCAGAATACTGTATCTCATCTTTTTTCTCTTTGTCAGTACAATAGTGCGACTGATTTAATCGCTTTGATTTTGATCATAACAAATTAAAATCTTAGTTTGACTGACCGACTTTTTAAACTTGAGGGTTACCATGGATAAATTGCTTAAAATCATGCAAGAGTTACGTGAAAAATGTCCGTGGGATCAACAACAAACCCCAATGTCACTGACTAAATATGCGATTGAAGAAGCATATGAAGTCGAGGCGGCCATCCGCCATGGCGATATTAATGAAATTAGAAATGAACTAGGCGATTTGTTATTACAGGTTGTGTTTCAATCACAAATGTTTAGTGAGCAAGGCGCTTTTAACTTTCAAGATGTTGTTGAGGCAATAAGTGAAAAGTTAATACGCCGCCATCCACATGTTTTTCAGGCAGATCAATTTAATAATTTAACGCCAGAGCAAGTAAGTAAGCTTTGGAAACAAATTAAACAGCAAGAAAAACAAGGCAAGCCGCAATCAAGATTAGATGAAATAAAGCATGGGCCAGCATTGTTACAGGCGCAAGAAATTCAAACAAATGTAGCTAAGGTTGGGTTTGATTTCGAAACGGTAGAAGATGCGTATGAAAAACTAGAAGAAGAGTTGGATGAGTTTAAGCAGGCCCTAAAAAATCAAAATATTGATGAAATTCAAGACGAATTTGGAGATTGCCTGTTTTCATTAGTCAATGTTGGACGTAAACTTGCGATATCAAGTGAAGCATCACTTTTATCAACAATACATAAATTTAGAAGCCGTTTTGCTTTTATTGAAGATCAAGCGAAAAAACAGCAAAGAACATTAGAAGACATGACACTGTCTGAAATGGATGAATTGTGGAATCAGGCAAAGCGGCAGTTAAAGTTAGGGGAAAAAACACATGCAATTCAGCATGAATCTTTGGAAAAATAAGCACAATATTTTCATTATTTTATTTTGGAGCCTGATCTCATCAACGCTAGTTCAGGCTCAATCTTTTGATCAAAATTTTAAGGAGTGGAAGGTTAAACAGCAGATGTATGATCAGAAGTTGAGCATGCAACACGCCTCTCATTCTAATAGTCCAAAAAGCTCAGTTATGACTGATTCATCAGGACAAATTCATTTGAATCAAGCCAATATTGATGAGCTCCAAAAGCTAAAAGGTATTGGTGAGAAAAAGGCTCAGGCGATTGTAGAATACCGTCAAAAGAATGGCGGCTTTAAAAATATTGATGAATTTAAAAACGTAAAGGGTATTGGTCCAGCCATTTTTGAAAAGAATAAAACACGGTTGGCTTTATAAATCATCTTTCTGTCAATTATCATTTCATGCGCAAACTACAGAGAATCAAATTGCCCTTTGTGTGCGTTAGAGCTATGATTAGCGACAACTTGTTATTTACGTCCTGACGTAGGAGACAGCGTCTTTTGCAAACCTTGCGAGCGTCAAAATGTGGTTTGTCCACAGCCCAACTTCCTTCTTCGATTTTAGATGTGATCGATAGCCTGACTAAAGCTGGCTATGAAGCTTATATTGTTGGGGGTGGTGTCCGTGATTTAATGCTAGGGCTTAATCCTAAAGATTTCGATGCAGTCACTAATGCAACACCTTCCCAGATTAAAGAAGTTTTTGGTCGACGTTGTCGAATCATTGGCCGTCGATTTGAATTAGCACATGTCTATTCAGGGCGTGAGCTTATTGAAGTTGCAACCTTCCGTGCTCCTCCAAAAAAAGCAGTCACCAGTGCTTCAGGCATGATTTTACGTGACAATAACTGGGGAACCATCGAACAAGACTTTGCTCGCCGTGACTTTTCAATCAATACGCTATATTACCAACCGCGTAAGAGTATTGTGCTTGATTTCTGCAAAGCAATTGATGATGTAAAAAATAAAACTCTACGTTTATTGGGCGATCCGGCACAGCGCTTCGAAGAAGACCCAGTGCGTATGCTGCGAACTCTACGTTTTGCAGCCAAGTTAAATTTCAAAATTGACTCAGATATTCTCAATATATTTGATGCAGAGATGACGCAACTATTGCGTGATGTTTCTCCGCATCGTTTATATGATGAATCTCAGAAGCTCTTTACAATGGGACATTTGGCGCGTGTTTTGCCAATGTTGATTGAATTTGGTGTTTGGAAACAACTCTTTGCCGATATTCAGCCTAACCTCACTCCATTTATTTTAAGAGCAGCAAAGAATACAGATCAACGTATTCAGGTTGGTAAAACAATTAACCCTGCTTTTTTCTATGCAGTCTTATTGTGGCAACCATTTTTAGAGCGTTGTGAATTTTATTTATCTAAAGGTGTGGTACCAGCTGAAGCTCGTGCACAAGCTGGTTTAGATGTCTTAAAACGTCAAGCAACCCGCACAGTGATTCCTCGTTTTGCAGAAACTTTTATTCGTGAAGTTTGGGAAATGCAGACCCGTTTGCTTAATCCGAAACCACAGCAAATTGAAGCATTGGCTGGACACGCGCGTTTCCGAGCTGGTTTTGACTTCTTGTTACTTCGTGAAAAGTCAGGTGATGACACTACGCAAGGAATGGGAAGCTGGTGGGAAGCCTACCAAGAAATGTCGAATGACGAAAAAGAAGCAGCAATTAGCCAGTACAATCGTCAGAAGGCTAGAAACCGTCGTAAAGCTGTTGCTGAACCTGTTGAAAACAATAAAGTTGAGATGGAAATCGAACCTTTGGTTGATATTCCTGAACCACGCAGCCGTCGTGGGAAAAAAGAACGTGCTCGACAAGAACAATCGATGGGTCGTTTCGTTGAAAAAGCCACTGCTTCAGAAGCTGGGGTGATGGGCGACCATCCGATTTTGAAGCGTAAGCGAGTACAACGCGATTTAAGCCAAGTTATTTTTGGGCCAACGCAATGACAACGAAGACCTATATTGGTTTAGGAAGTAATTTAGGCGATTCACGCCAAATCTTATCTGAAGCCATTACTAAGCTTAAAACTTTAGGTGAAGTGAAAGTTTCTAAACTTTATCAAAGTCCGCCTATGGGCCCTCAAGATCAACCAAATTATTTAAATGCAGTTGCAGAGCTAAATACGGATCTCACGCCTTTAGATTTGTTAGACCAGTTACAGCGATTTGAGCAAGAGGCTGGTCGTGTACGCCTTCGTCGTTGGGGGGAGCGTACATTAGATCTGGATTTGCTTATATATGGTGATAAAAAAATTCAAAATGAGCGCTTAACTGTGCCACACATTGGAATTCTAGAGCGAGATTTCGTTGTAATTCCTTTATTAGATTTAGACGCTGATTTACATATTAATGATCAGCCACTTAAAAATTTAGAACTCATACAGCAGCCCACGCTGACTGTACTTGCTGATGAGTCTTGGGCTTAGAGCCTGACTTATTACGTTCTGCAAACTCCTGTAGAGGATACCATCATGATTAGTCTAAGTGACTTAAGAAAATTTAAAGCCGAAGGACGTAAGTTCTCTTGTCTAACTTGTTACGATGCGAGTATGGCAAAAGCAATGGAACTTGCTGAAATTGATACAATCTTAATTGGTGATTCTCTTGGAATGGCAATTCAAGGTCGTGACTCAACTTTACCTGTAACTGTTGAGGACATGGCTTATCATACAGCGGCTGTGCGTCGCGGTAACCAGCATGCTTTGATTATGACTGACTTACCATTTATGAGTTATGCCACCTTAAATGATGCTTTGCAAAACGCAAGAACAGTTATGCAAGCTGGTGCCCAGATGATCAAAATCGAAGGCGGCGCTTGGCTAAGTGAAACTGTACAAGTGTTAACTCGTAATGGTGTACCTGTGTGCGTACATTTAGGTTTAACTCCTCAATCTGTACACGTATTTGGCGGTTACAAATTACAAGCTAAAACACGTGAAGCAGCTGATCAACTTATTGCTGACTGTACGGCAGTGGTTGAAGCTGGCGCAGCAGTTCTATTGCTTGAATGTGTTCCTGCTCAGTTGGGACAAGAAATTGCTGAACTATTTCCAAATACACCTGTGATTGGTATTGGTGCGGGTAATGCGACTGATGGTCAGGTACTTGTAGTACAGGACATGCTTGGTTTAACTTTTGGTCGAGTTGCGCGTTTTGTCCGTAACTTTATGAAAGAACAATCTGGAGAAACAGCAATCCTAGACGCTTTTAAAGCTTTTCATGCTGCCGTGCAGGATCAGTCATTTCCAGCCAAAGAACATACTTTCCACGTTGAGCTGTAATTCATGAAAACAGAAACCACCATACAAGGTCTTGCAGCTTCTTTAAATCCTGCTAGAGCTGCGCGTAAAATTATTGGTTTTGTCCCAACAATGGGAAATCTACATGAAGGACATCTCACACTTGTTCGTGAAGCGAAAAAGTTATGTGATGTTGTGGTTGTTAGTATCTTCGTAAATCCAACTCAATTTGGACCGGGTGAAGATTTTGATAACTATCCTCGTACTTTAGAACAAGATAGTCGTCTATTAGCCGATGTCGGTTGTGACATTATTTTTGCACCATCAGTTGAGCAAATGTACGGTACTCAGCCACGTTTAACCAATATAAGTGTTAGCCAAATTACTGATGCTTTATGTGGTAGTTCACGTCCTGGGCATTTTGATGGCGTAGCTTTGGTAGTAACCAAACTCTTTAATATTGTGCAACCTAACTATGCTTTCTTTGGTCAAAAAGATTATCAGCAGTTAGCAGTGATTCGTCAGTTTGTACAAGACTTAAATATCCCGCTCGAAGTAATTGGTGTGCCAATTGTTCGTGCAGCAGATGGCTTGGCTCTTAGTTCAAGAAATGGTTATTTAAGTCCTGAGCAACGTCAGGTCGCTCCGGTTATTTATCAGAGTTTAAAGCAAGCTGAGCAGCATTTACATCAAGGCAAAGATCTACAACAAGTTTTAGAAGATATCAAAACTCAGTTGACAGATAATGGGTTTGTTGTGGATTATGTCGAAGCTCGTCAGTCAAATCTGTTACCTGCTACTCAGTTTGATCGTGATATTGTGTTGTTCGTCGCGGCAAAATTGGGTGCAACTCGTTTGATTGATAATTTAGAAGTTGCCTTTACACCCCAATAAACAGATCAAAGGACAGCCATGCCATGAAGCGTATACTTATCGTGACAGGACAGTCTGGTTCAGGAAAATCTTCGGCGCTCCAAGTGTTAGAAGATTTGGGCTATTACTGTATTGATAATTTGCCTTTGGCATTGCTGCCCGAAATTGTGGCAAAGCTAGATCATGAAAATAATCTAGAGCAGTTGGCATTAGGTGTGGATGTTCGAAGCACTCGTGCAGATATGCAAGAGTTCGATCATGTTTTTGAGCAACTACAAAAACATGGCACAGTTGATGTGATTTATCTGACTACGCAAGATCAGGATTTGATTGCACGTTTTAGTGCATCGCGTCGTCCGCATCCATTGGCTAATCGTTTTAAAAGTCTGTTGCAATGTATTCATGAAGAAAAGCAGTTACTGCTCCCAATTCAGTTCCGCGCTACGGTTCATATTGATACAACAGATAAAAGTGTTCATGATCTAAAGCATATTTTACTGTCTAAATTGGGGCAGTCAGATAAGCTCATCGTGATATTGCAGTCATTTGGATATAAACATGGCATTCCTTTAGATGCTGATTATGTTTTTGATGTACGGCATTTACCAAATCCGCATTGGGATTTAGAATTGAGACGTTTTTCTGGTTTGGATGAGCCAGTAAGACTATTTTTAGAAGCAAGTCCGCAAGCAAACGAAATGTTTGATGATATTCTTCACTTCTTAAAAAAATGGCTTCCAGCATTTGCTGAAGGACATCGTCACTATATGACGATTTCTATTGGTTGTACTGGTGGTCAACATCGTTCCGTTTATATCGTAGATAGACTAAAACAAGCACTTGAGGCAGAATGGTCTGTTCAGGTCTTACACAGAGAAATGAAGCACTGGTCATGATAGACACAACTGTTGATGTAATTAATAAACTCGGTTTACATGCTCGTGCATCAGGAAAACTGATAGAGGTCACTACAAAATTTCGTTCGTCGATCCAAATTGGAAAAGGCGATCATTTAGTAGATGCAAAAAATATTATGTCTTTGCTGATGTTAGGTGCAGGTAAAGGGACCACTTTGCGATTGGTCATTGATGGTACCGACGAAGAGCAGGCATTAAATGAAGTACAGGCGTTATTCGCCGCAAAATTTTATGAGGCAGATTAATCGTGGCACGTCGTCCCCAACGTTATACTGAAGAAGATTTTGGCTCTTTAGAAGGACGTGCAAGTAAAACAGAACAGAAAAAAGCAGTTCAACGTATGGCTGCTTTAGGTGAGCAATTAGCACAACTTTCTGTTAAACAGATTCAAAAACTCCCAGTTGATGAACGTTTAATTGATGCGTTAATGGAAGTACAGAACATTAGTTCTTTTGAAGCTCGTCGTCGCCAGTTTCAACGTATTGGTAAATTATTGCGTAATGAAGATGAGACCGTTATTTTGTCTTATCTAACTCCGCAGCAAGGCGCAAAAAAGCAGGCTCAATTGATGCGTTGGGTTGATCGTATGATCGAACAAGGCGACCCTGCAATTAATGAATTTAGTAAAATTTATAATGCTTCGGAACGTCACACCTTGCGTCAGCATGTGTTGAGAATCAACCGTGATAAGAGTCAGCAAGTGAGTGAAGCAGAGCTTGAAGCATCAAAAGGTAAATTTGTTAACTATGTGCAGCAAATTGCTTTATTGTCTGACCAAGGCTAATGCTCTTCCATAAAAAGCGACGCTCAAGGCGTCGCTTTTTTATTTATACATTTGCAGCTCTTTCTTTTGCCCATTCACGCAAAATGAATTTCTGTAATTTGCCTGTCGATGTTTTTGGAATTTCCGTAATAACCACATCTTTAGGCACTTTAAAGCGCGCTAATTCTTTTTGGCAGTGTGCAATAATTTCTTCAGGTGTTGCTGTAGTACCCATCTTTAATTCAATAAACGCGCATGGTACTTCTTGCCAACGTGCATCGGGTTTAGCGACTACCGCAGCGGTTAATACAGCAGGGTGTTTATACAACACATCTTCTACTTCTAAAGATGAAATGTTTTCTCCACCTGAAATAATAATGTCTTTCGAACGATCAGTAATTTTTGCATAACCATCTGGGTGACAAACAGCTAGATCGCCCGTGTGAAACCAACCTCCAGCAAAGGCTTCTTGAGTCGCTTTAGGATTCTTTAAATAGCCTTTCATGACAATATTGCCACGGAACATGATTTCTCCCATGGTTTGACCATCATTAGGTACAGGTTTCATAGTCTCGGGATCTAATACACGCATGCTGTCTTGTAATGGGTAGGGTACGCCTTGACGGGAATGAAGTTGGGCTTGCTCAGCAATTGATAGCTCATTCCATCCAGATTGAGAAGCGCATAGTGCAGAAGGTCCATAAGTTTCTGTTAAGCCATATACATGGTTTACGTTAATCCCCATGTTTCGCATCCCTTCAATAATGGCAACAGGTGGAGCTGCCCCGGCAACCATGACTTCAACATGGTGATCAAAGTTCGTTTGTTTTTCTTTAGGTAAGTTAAGAATCATTGAAAGAACAATAGGCGCACCACAGAAATAATCAACTTTATGGGTTGCAATCAATTGCATGACTAATTCTGGATCAACTTTGCGTAAACAAATATTGGTTCCACCACTTGCTGCTATGCTCCATGCAAAACACCAGCCATTACAATGAAAGAGGGGGAGTGTCCATAAATACACAGCACGCGGTTTCATTCCACAAGCCAAGATATTGCTTGCAGCGTTAAGATAAGCCCCGCGATGATGATAGACCACGCCTTTGGGATTACCTGTAGTGCCAGATGTGTAATTTAAGCTAATCGCATCCCATTCGTCTTCTGGTAAATGCCAAGAGAAGTTAATATCGCCTTGAGCGATCCACTCTTCATATTCAAAAGAACCTAAAAACTGATTTTCGCCTTCATATTCTGTATCAGCTACATCAATCACAATAATGTGTTGATTCGGAATAAGTGAGAGGGCCTCTCTTGCCAAATTCACAAATTCAGGGTCAACCAACAGTACTTTACTTTCAGCATGTTCCAACATGAAAGCGATTGTTTTTGCATCTAAACGTGTATTGAGAGTATTAAGTACCGCACCAGCCATAGGAACTGCAAAATGCGCTTCAATCATGGCTGGAATATTTGGCAATAAGACAGATACCGTATCATTTTTCTCAATTCCCAGTTGCTTGAGCTGAGATGCAAATTGACAGCAGCGCTGATAAGTTTCTTTCCATGAAATTTGGCGTTTACCATGAATAATCGAAGCTTGATTCGGGTAAATATAAGCCGCACGCTCTAGGTAGCGTAGAGGTGATAACGCAACAAAGTTTGCGGGTGTGCGTGGTAACTCATCATAAGCACTAACCATGTGAAACAACTCCGTGTTCTATTTTTAATTCATTCTTTGAAAATATGATTTAATATTAATCAAAGCATTTATGCTTTAGTCTTAAAGGACGATACCCTCCAGTCAAAAAATGAGCAGAAATGCTATTTTCTTCATCTTAAACCACTTGTGTTAAACATGTTTAAAAATCATCTCAATATATTTTTTAAGTCATTTATTGCTGTTTACGCGATAAACAAAATGTATTTATGATTTTATGGACCCAAAGGTTTTCACATTGCTTGAACAAGTGTAAAATCTTTCAGGTTTTTTTAACTTTGATTTACACCGTTTTTATATTTTGAGGTTCGCCTCGATCATAATCTCGCGGTGAAATGCTCCTTCGTATAGGGCATCACTCCTTAAGGATTTTTTTATGCCAATTATCACATTGCCAAATGGCGATCAAAAGAGTTTTGATCACGCTGTATCTGTTATGGAAGTTGCCCAAAGTATTGGGCCTGGTCTAGCAAAAAATACTGTTGCTGGCCGTGTAAATGATCGCTTAGTTGATGCATGTGACTTAATTACCGAAGATTCGACCTTACAAATTATCACTCCAAAAGATGAGGAAGGTCTTGAAATTATTCGCCACTCTTGTGCACACCTTGTAGGACATGCTGTTAAACAGCTTTTCCCAGAAGCCAAGATGGTGATTGGTCCAGTCATTGAAGAAGGTTTTTACTACGACATCTGGATGCCACGTCCTTTTACCTTGGATGATATGGCAGCTATCGAAGAGCGTATGAAAAAGCTCATTGATCAAGATTACGATGTCGTTAAAAAAATGACACCACGTGATGAAGTTATTGCTGAATTTACTGCGCGTGGCGAAGAATATAAATTACGCTTGATTGCAGACATGCCTGAAGAAACACAAATGGGCTTGTACTACCATCAAGATTATTTGGATATGTGTCGTGGTCCACACGTACCGAATACCAAATTCTTAAAATCATTCAAGCTCACTAAAATCTCTGGTGCATACTGGCGCGGTGATGCGAAGAATGAACAGCTTCAACGTATTTATGGTACAGCATGGGCTGATAAGAAACAGCTTGCTGCATACATCAAACGTATTGAAGAAGCTGAAAAGCGCGACCATCGTAAAATTGGTAAAGCTTTAGACTTGTTCCATATGCAAGAAGAAGCACCAGGTATGGTGTTCTGGCATCCAAACGGTTGGACGATTTACCAAGTTCTTGAACAATACATGCGTAAAGTTCAGCAAGACAACGGTTACCTTGAGATTAAAACACCACAAATTGTAGACTTTACATTGTGGGAAAAATCAGGTCATGCGGCGAACTACGCTGACAACATGTTTACGACTCATTCTGAAAATCGTAATTATGCCGTTAAGCCAATGAACTGCCCATGTCACGTGCAAGTTTTCAACCAAGGTTTGAAGTCTTACCGTGATCTACCGATTCGTTTAGCAGAGTTTGGTTCTTGTCATCGTAACGAACCATCAGGTTCTTTACACGGCATTATGCGTGTACGTGGCTTTACACAAGATGACGCACACATCTTCTGTACTAAAGAACAGATCGGTCAAGAAGTTGCTGACTTTATTAAGCTGACTTTAGAAGTTTATAAAGATTTTGGCTTTGAAGAAGTGCAAATGAAACTTTCTACACGTCCAGAAAAACGTGTGGGTGATGATGCGCTTTGGGATATGGCTGAAAAATCTTTAGCAGATGCTTTAGATGCAGCGGGTCTGGAATGGGAATTGCAACCTGGTGAAGGCGCGTTCTATGGTCCGAAAATTGAATTCTCATTGAAAGACTGTCTCGGTCGTGTATGGCAGTGTGGTACTATTCAGTGTGACTTCAACTTACCAGAACGTTTAGATGCGTCTTATGTGACTGAAGACAATGATCGTGATCAGCCTGTGATGTTGCATCGTGCAATTCTTGGCAGTTTTGAGCGTTTTATTGGTATACTAATTGAACACTACGCTGGTTTCATGCCACCTTGGTTGTCGCCGTTACAAGCATGTGTCATGAATATTACCGACTCACAAGCTGAAGCTTGTGAGAAAGTCGTAGCAAAACTCAAAGAAAATGGCCTTCGTGCTATTTCTGACTTGAGAAATGAAAAAATCGGATTTAAGATTCGTGAGCGTACTCTAGAGCGTATTCCTTACCTATTAGTTCTTGGTGATCGAGAAGTTGAAGAAGGTACAGTGAATGTGCGTACCCGCTCAGGAAAAAATTTAGGTACTATGTCAGTAGATGCATTCATTGACTTAGTGAAGTCTGCCGTCGCCGAACGTGGCCGGTATATTGTGGAGTAAGAAAGATTAAACAGCCTGACCGTAACCAACAACAAGGTGCAAAAAGCAACCGTCCAGCAATTAACGACGAGATCCGTGCAAAAGAAGTACGCCTCGTTGGTGCTGACGGTGAGCAAAAAGGAATTGTTTCATTAAATGAAGCACTGCGCGCTGCTGAAGAGGCAGATCTTGACCTAGTTGAGATCGTTGCAAACGCCGAGCCGCCTGTTTGTAAAATTATGGATTACAACAAGCACTTGTTTGACCTTAAGCAGAAGCAAAAAGATGCGAAGAAAAAACAGCATCAAGTGCAAGTGAAGGAAATCAAACTGCGCCCTGCAACTGATGTTGGTGATTATCAAGTTAAGCTTCGTGCTATTTTGAAATTCCTTGAAGAAGGAAACAAAGTGAAAATCACTTTACGTTTCCGTGGTCGTGAAATGGCTCACCAACAACTTGGCTTAGCTCAATTACAAAAAATTGAAGCAGATGTCGCTGAGTTTGGGGTTGTGGAACAAGCACCTAAAATGGAAGGCCGTCAAATGGGTATGTTACTTGGACCTAAAAAGAAAAAGTAATACTCAAAAAAAGCACTGCAAAAGCAGTGCTTTTTTATATCCTTATCATAATAAAAAAGATGATTTAATTTTCTCTGTTCAGTTTTATTTAAGACAATTGCTATATCTTTTAAAAGAAATTCAATTCTTGAATTTTATGTATTTTTTAGTGTTGGAAACCTCATCGTTTCTCTTAAAACATGCTATAACGCAAGATGCAGTCATGATAACGATGAATAGGAAATAGAATGATTGATCTCTATTATTGGGGAACTCCCAATGGACATAAAATCACAATTGCCTTAGAAGAAATGGGACTGGATTATACTCTTTACCCCATCAATATTTTAGAAAATGATCAATTTCAACCAGACTTTCTGAGAATTTCTCCAAATAATAAAATTCCGGCAATTGTTGACCAAGATGGACCTCGTGGTGAGCCAATTTCAATATTTGAATCAGGTGCGATCCTGCAATATCTAGGTCGAAAAACTGAATTATTTTATCCAACTGATGAGCAAGAGCGAGTTGAAGTTGAACAATGGCTCATGTGGCAAATGGGTGGGCTAGGGCCTATGCTTGGGCAGAATCATCATTTTAACCGCTTTGCACCAGAAAAAATTCCATACGCGATAGACCGCTATGTAAATGAAACTAAGCGCTTATATGGTGTGCTGAATAAGCAGCTTATTGGTCAGAAGTTTGTTGCAGGTGAATACTCGATTGCTGATATGGCAATTTTACCTTGGATCTTGCGCTATGAATGGCAAGGTATTCAGCTAGAGGATTATCCTTATGTGCAAGAATATATTGTTCGCTTGACGGCACGTCCTGCGGTACAAAAAGCACTATCAATTAAAGTTATTTAACTTTTATTGGTAGCGTAATGAATAAAGTGAAAGGTGATTTGGTCTAATTTAATATGCTAAGTTACTTTTTACTTTTTTTGAGCGCGTTTGGGGCGGCTACATTATTACCGTTACAATCAGAAGCTGTACTCGCCACCTTATTATTAAAAAAAGAATATTCTGCTTTTCTTCTCATTTCTATCGCCACTTTCGGAAATGTACTGGGCTCGTGTGTGAACTGGTGGCTTGGTTTAAAAATAGAGCAGTTTAAACACAAAAAGTGGTTTCCTGTTTCTGAAAAGCGTTTAGAGCAAGCTCAAAGCTTTTATCATAAGTATGGGTTTTATTCGCTGCTTTTAAGTTGGACACCTATTATTGGTGACCCACTTACTTTAGTTGCAGGTTTATTCAAAGAAAATTTTTGGCGTTTTTTAATTATAGTTTTGATTGCTAAAGCAGGACGCTATATTTTTATTTATTGGGTGATTACAGATTTTATTTAAGATAAAAGCATCCGAAGATGCTTCTATTAAAACGATTTAATTAGTCTTCTGAGCTTTTAGTAATATCGACTTTAAATAGATCATTGGTTTTTAGCCAACAGAAAGTGACCACTGCAAGTGTCATACAACCACCAAAAATAGTCGCTGCAATCGTTCCTAAATATTTAGCTGCCAACCCTGACTCAAATGCACCCAGCTCATTACTTGATGAAACAAACATTCCGTTTACAGCAGCAACGCGACCACGCATATTTTCTGGTGGAAAAATTTGCAAAATGGTTTGTCTAACCACAACTGAAATACTGTCACAAGCGCCTGTCATAGCCAACGCAAATAGTGATAACCACATTTTGTTTGAGAATGCGAAAAGAATCGTGAAAACACCAAATCCTGCAACAGCAAGTAGCATGTTACGCCATGCATGTTGAGTTGGCGGGAAGCGAGTCAAAGCAATCATAGTGACGAGCGCTCCAATAGAGGGGGCCGCACGCAAATATCCAAGCCCTTCTGGACCGACTTTCAAGATATCTTCTGCGAAAATTGGTAATAATGCGATGACTCCACCAAATAAAACAGAAGCTAAATCAAGAGAAATTGCCCAAAGAACAATTTTGGTTTTCCAGATAAAACGGAAACCATCTCCTAAACTTTCTAAAACATTAGCAGTTTCAATTTTAGGGAAAGTACGCTTATGCAATAGGTTAATTAAGATAAAACAAATAGCAAGTAAAACCGCAACACTAAATAGGCTTGTTTCTCGGCCTAAATAGGCAAGCATGAAACCACCAAGCATTGGCCCGATAATTACACCACTTTGCCAACCGATTGTCGTCCATGTTGCACCATTTGCATACAGTTCACGAGGTATCAAAAATGGTTTTAAAGACGTTGCAGAAGGATTGTAAAAGCCACGAATTGTACCCAAACCAAAAATAACAGCATAAATACCCCATGAAAGGAAATTTACGCTGATATGACCTAGACCATGCAGATGGAACAGCGACCATAGTACTAAAGGAAGAGGAACCGAGAAAAATAAACAGATTTTCATAATAATCTGTTTATTAAACCGATCTGCAAAATAGCCACCCCAAAGAGAAAGAGCAATAAAAGGAATGGCTTCTGCAAGTCCTATTAAACCTAGAGTCAGAGGATCTTTGGTGATTTGATAGAGTGAGTAAGCAACAATAATTTCTTGAATCAGAATTGCTAAAGTTAAGCAAAATTGATTAATCGTAACAATTGAGAAATCTCTGTAGCGTAAGGCAGCAAATGCATCATGTTTCTGCATTAGGAATATCGTATGTTGATAATTTGATCGTATTATAAATGGAAAAAAGCGCAGGTGCTTTATTTATTATTGATATTGCTAACACCGTGGAAGGCGAAAAAGTCTTTCTTTGCATCATAAAAACAGTAACTAATAGTTTTAATTTTAGTCAGCATACTATAAAATACGCGCTTCCTTACCTGCAGGTCGATTTTGCAATGGTGCGATCGTGCCGAACAGGTGCCCAAAAGAGGTTACTATGGCTAAGTTAAAAACTCGCCGTGGTGCAGCTAAACGCTTCAAAGCGAC
This sequence comes from Acinetobacter sp. 12966, assembly GCF_031196995.1. Lineage (NCBI taxonomy): Bacteria > Pseudomonadati > Pseudomonadota > Gammaproteobacteria > Moraxellales > Moraxellaceae > Acinetobacter > Acinetobacter sp. 12966. The sequence continues at coordinate 29,003 of NZ_JAVIMC010000132.1, read as the reverse complement.
TGCAAACGGTTTTAAGCGCAAACAAGCATTCAAGCGCCACATTTTGACCAAAAAATCTGCTAAACGTATCCGTCAATTACGCGGCTGTGTAATGGTTCATGTTTCTGACATGAATTCAGTTCGTCGTATGTGCCCATACATCTAAGGAGATTATAAATGGCTCGTGTAAAACGTGGTGTAGTGGCTCATCGTCGTCACAAAAAAATTCTTGCTCGCGCTAAAGGTTACTACGGTGCTCGTTCACGCGTTTACCGCGTAGCGTTCCAAGCGGTAATCAAAGCTGGTCAATACGCTTACCGTGACCGCCGTCAAAAGAAACGTCAATTCCGTGCTCTATGGATTGCGCGTATCAATGCTGGTGCTCGTCAAAACGGTTTGTCTTACAGCCGTATGATCGATGGCTTGAAAAAAGCTCAAGTGATCATCGACCGTCGCGTATTAGCTGACATCGCTATGCATGATGCAGTAGCATTTGCTGCTTTAGCTGAAAAAGCTAAAGGCGCATTAGCTGCATAAGCTTAGAGATTCAAAGAAAGACCGCTTTTTAGCGGTCTTTTTTATTTTTAGTGGTTCTATTTTAAAAAGAGATAACAATCAGAGATAAAAGATGAAAGACGAAAAATTTCTAAATGATTTAATTCAAAAAGTACAGCAAGGTCATCAGGTCAAATATTTATATTTCTGGGGGCATATTCCTAAGAAAGCTGGTGTTGTTGATAAGAGTTGTTTTAGTCAGTGGTTTCCTGCGCAATTTGAAGTAGAGGGTATTGAATACTTTACTGCTGAACACTATATGATGGCGCAAAAAGCAAAATTATTTAATGATGAAGAAATTTTTGCACGAATTTTGCAAGTTAAACATCCTAATGAAGCGAAACAGCTAGGTCGTAAAGTGCGTAATTATGATGAACAAGTATGGCAAGAAAAGCGTTTTGACATTGTGGTGCGAGCAAACTCTGCTAAATTCTCTCAGCATTCGGAATTGAAAAAATTCTTATTAGCAACGAAAGATCGTATTTTAGTTGAAGCATCTCCAGTCGATAAAATTTGGGGAATTGGTATGGCGCAAGACCATCCACATATTCAAGATCCATCTCTATGGCAAGGACTAAACTTATTAGGTTTTGCTTTAATGCATGTTCGAGGACTACTTTTACCTGAGTAGGTTGGTGTGAGACCAATCAATACTTCACTTTAAAAGTAGTGGCGTGAGGGAAGTGAATTGAAATCATTAAATGACATGGATATTCGTATAGCATCACTTAAGGATGCATTATCTATTGCAGAAGTACATGTACAGAGTTGGAAAGAAACCTATACAGGTATGATTAAGCAAGAAATATTGAATGAGCTTAACGTACTAGATAAAGAACAGTTATGGAAAGAGATAAGCAGAAGTCCTGATCATAAGTTATTTATCTATACTGAAAATGGAGTAGTGAAAGGCTTTCTCGATGGTCATTTAAATCCAGAGAATAATATTGCTGAAATTATGGCTTTTTATCTTTTAAAAGAAGTTCAAAAGCAAAGCATTGGACGTGAGTTATTTCAAAAGTTCTACCAATGTGCTTTAAATCAAGGATACAGTTTTATTCGCTTAGAAGTCTTTAATAAAAATCCAAGTCGTTTCTTCTACGAAAAAATGGGAGCTAAATTAATTGGGGAAACCGAACTACCTGAGTTCGGCCCCGAAATAACAGAGTTACTTTATCAATGGAAACTCTAATCTTTAAAGACCAAAATAATAAGCCAAAGCACAAATAATAATCGTCAAAACAATCAGCTTAATAACGCCTAAACCATTGCCTTTATGGTGGTGAGACTTAAGATGCTGTGAATTTTCATTTGATTGCTCAAATGGAGATGCTTTAACTATAGGCACCATCTGAGCTGTCTGATAATGGTTGGCAACTTTTACAATAAGCTTGGCAAACAAATCATCAGTTTTTTGTGTAAAGTTTCTTAAATTGATGAGTTGCTCTTGGTCTAAGTCTTCCCCTAAAGGATCATTTGCAAGGCGTTTCTTTTGTTCTAAATAATCAGCTAATGCTTGAGTATGAGATAAAAGTTGATGGGCATAATCTGCGGGATAATTTTCTGGAATTAAAGCAAGTCTTGGTTCTAAGCTTTTAATATTTGTACCATCAAAAAGAGCATTTTGAAATTCTGGTTCCTCAAAGCCTGCTGCGTACTTACTCTGGAATAATTCACTATCCATAAAATCGGCGATTTCTTGCCATGGCGGATTTTTTAAATCAACTTCAATTTTTTTTGATAATTTTTCATTGAGTTCAAAACGCCAGAAAGTTTCTAAACGAAGCTCACAGGTTTGTGAGGCAGGGGCTTCGAATTCATTATCATTGTTATACCATTCGGCAAGCTCATGGCCAAAAATCCATGCAAACTTCTTATCGTTTTGATGACTCACAATAAAATGAGTATAAGGTAAGAGCTCGACATTGCTATTCGGATTTTGCTCTTCATTGAGAAGGCTTGATAAATGTAAGCTAAGCTTCGAGGTGCCTTGTTTTTTTAATGCTTCTAGCCAAACTTGGAAGTGTTGAGCCAATAAATGCTGAGAAGTTAAGTCACGAAACTGAAAACTATGATGGTCGAAAATATGATGTTGTCGCCATTGGTTAAAGCTTAAATTCTGACGGAGGTATTCATTACCATATGTCACAAGCGTAAGTTGTTGTTTCCAAATCTGATTAAGCGCCATAATAGTTGATCTCATTGACGATGCTATTATCTTATACGTTTTGTCTTTTTGTTGCCTAATACATTTTTCATGATGGATAAACTTCATCAATTCGATGAAAAACTGTTAGAATGCAGTGTTTTATTATATTTTTTAAATTTGTTGCTTTGAGAGTTAATATGTCACTGGAAGCCCTGACCACAGAAGCGCTTGCTGCCATTGCAGCAGCTCAAGACCTTGTTGCACTTGATCAGGTGCGTGTGCAATTTACAGGGAAAAAAAGCCAGCTTGCAGAACAATCGAAAGCATTAGGGAAAATGGACCCTGAAGAACGCAAAGTACAAGGTGCTGCGATTCATGCTGTTCGAGAAACAATTAATACTGCATTAACAGAACGTCAAGCGGCACTACAACAGGCAGCACTTGCACAAAAGCTAGCAAGTGAAACGATTGATATTACATTGCCGGGCCGTGGTCAACGTATTGGTACAGTCCACCCTGTTACTCAGGTACAAGAGCGAATTTGCCAGTTCTTTACTAAAGCTGGTTTTACAGTTGCAACCGGTCCAGAAGTTGAAGATGACTATCACAATTTCGAAGCATTAAATATTCCTGGTCACCATCCAGCACGTGCTATGCACGATACTTTCTACTTTGATGCCACTCACTTGCTACGTACGCATACCTCTGGGGTACAGATTCGTACAATGGAGACGAGTGAGCCGCCAATTCGTATCGTATGCCCTGGCCGTGTTTACCGTTGTGATTCGGATCAAACGCATTCGCCAATGTTCCACCAGATCGAAGGCTTATATGTGGCTGAGAATACAAGCTTTGCTGAATTAAAAGGTTTATTGATTAACCTACTGAATGAATTTTTTGAGAAAGATTTAAAAGTACGTTTCCGCCCATCATATTTCCCGTTTACAGAGCCTAGTGCAGAAGTAGATATCATGGATGAGCGTGGACGTTGGTTAGAAGTTTTAGGCTGTGGCATGGTACATCCAAATGTATTGCGTGCTGCGGGTATTGATCCTGATAAATACAAAGGCTTTGCTTTTGGTTTAGGGGTAGAGCGTTTTGCAATGTTGCGTTATGGCATTAATGATTTGCGTATGTTCTATCAAAATGATGTGCGTTTCTTACGCCAATTTGCCTAACAATTTTTCAGGATTAAAAAAGGTTTATAAAGATGAAGATTAGCGAAAATTGGTTACGTACATGGGTTAATCCAGCAATTGATAGTGAGACATTGTCTGATCAGTTAACTATGCTTGGGCTTGAAGTTGATGAATTAGCACCTGTGGCTAAACCATTTACAGGTGTCGTGGTTGGCGAAGTTTTAACAGTTGAGCAGCATCCAGATGCAGACCGTCTGCGTGTAACAACAGTGAATATTGGTACAGGTGAATCTCTGCAAATTGTATGTGGTGCTCCTAATGTCCGTGCTGGAATGAAAGCACCTGTGGCAACCATTGGTGCCGTATTACCAGGTGATTTTAAAATCAAAAAAGGTAAGCTTCGCGGCGTTGAGTCACAAGGTATGCTGTGCGGCGCTTCTGAAATTGATCTTGAAGATAAGATCGATGGTTTACTCGAACTACCAGCTGATGCTCCAGTAGGAGTAAACATCCGTGAATACTTAAAACTTGATGATAACGTCATCGATATCAGTATTACACCAAACCGTGGTGATTGTTTCAGTATCCGTGGTATCGCACGTGAGATTGCAGTAATTAACCAACTGCAAATGAATGAACCTGAAATCAAATCAGTTGATGCGACAATTGCTGATGAGAAGAAAGTAGTGATCAGCACTGAAGGTGCGCCACGCTACTTAGGGCGTGTAATTAAAAACGTTAATGTAAAAGCTGCTACTCCTGAGTGGATGGAGCAGGCTTTAGCACGTTCAGGAATTCGCACGCACAGTATTTTGGTTGATGTGACGAACTATGTCCTCATGGAATTGGGTCAGCCAATGCATGCTTTCGATTTAGCTAAAATCGAAGGGACTATACAAGTGCGTCAAGCTCAGCCACAAGAAAAATTACAACTCCTTAATGATCAAGAAGTTGAATTGCAAGAAGATATCATGGTGATTGCTGATGACCAGAAAGCTTTGGCAATTGCTGGAATTATGGGTGGTTTAGCATCAAGTGTAACTGATGATACAACTGACATTTTCCTAGAAAGTGCTTTCTTCGCACCACTTGCTATTGCTGGACGTGCTCGTCGTTTTGGCTTGCATACCGATTCTTCACAGCGTTATGAACGTGGTGTAGATTTTGAATTGCCGTTAATTGCGATGAACCGTGCTTCGCAGCTTATTCAAGAGTTGGCAGGTGGTGAATTTGGTCCAATTACTGTTGCTGAAAAAACTGAAATTTTACCAAAACGTGAAGCAATTGAACTGAAACAAGCTCAGGTAGACCAATTGTTGGGATATCAAGTGACGGCTGATTTCATTGCAGATGCTTTAACTCGACTAGGGTGTGAAGTAACTGTTAAAGCTGAAGGTGAATGGAGTGTAGTACCTCCATCACATCGCTATGACATGGCTATTTATCAAGACCTAATTGAAGAAGTGGCACGTATTGATGGTTATGACAATATCCAAATTAGCTTACCAAGCATGGATGTTCAATTAGCTAAATATCAAGACCGTTTTGAAATTGCAGAGTTACGCCAAACTATCGTGACTTTAGGCTATCAAGAAGCAATTAGTTTTAGTTTTGCTGATGCAAAACTTGAAAAGCAATTGAACCCGCAAGTAAATCCGTTAATGCTAGCAAATCCAATTTCAAGTGATTTGGCTGCAATGCGTAGTACTCTACTTTCAAGTTTAATCCCTTGCGTACAATATAATCTCAACCGTCAACAAAGTCGTGTTCGTTTCTTTGAATTAGGACTTCGTTTTGATTATCAAAATGCTAAAAGTATTGCAGATCTAAAACAGATTCCGACTTTAGCTCTAGTGGCAGTTGGCTCGCAACAACCTGAATCTTGGCATGTGAAGCCTCAATCAATGGATTTCTTTGACTTCAAAGGAGAGATAGAAGAGATTTTGGCTGCTGGTCGTGTCAAAGTTGAATATGTACGTTCTGAGCGTGCATGGTTGCATCCGGGGCAGTCTGCTGAAATTTTAGTTGATGGACAATCAATTGGTTACTTAGGCCATCTGCATCCATCTTTAGAAAATGAGCTTGATTTAACAACAACGTGGGTTGCTGAGCTTGATCAAACAGCCGTTTTGCAATCTTATGTATCTAATTTTACAGAATTATCACGTTTTCCTTCGATTAGACGTGATATTGCGCTTTTAATCTCTGATAATATAAATGTTAGAGATATTCAGCAGTTAATCGAAAAAACTGGTGGAGAGCTTTTAGACTCTACATGGTTATTCGATGTGTATACGGGGCAGGGTGTCGAAGAAGGTAAGCGCTCATTGGCGTTTGCACTATTATGGCAACATCCTTCACGTACGCTTGAAGATGCTGAAATTAAATCTGGTATGGACAATATAATCCAAGTGTTGGAAAACACTTATCAAGCGACATTGAGGGCCTCATGACAGCATTAACTAAAGCAGACATGGCTGATCATTTAAGTGAGTTAACCAGCTTAAATCGCCGTGAAGCAAAACAAATGGTCGAGTTGTTCTTCGACGAGATTAGCCAAGCGCTTATTGCAGGGGAGCAGGTTAAGCTTTCTGGTTTTGGTAATTTCGAGTTAAGAGATAAACGCGAACGTCCAGGACGTAACCCTAAGACAGGTGAGGAAATTCCAATTTCTGCGCGCCGTGTAGTTACATTCAGAGCGGGTCAGAAGTTTAGACAACGCGTTGGAAATGAGCAGATCGATTGATCTGCTTTTTTTATATTTTAGAAAGCTTTACATAATTTTATTGGGCAGCAATATAGGGTCGCTTAATCTTAGAAAATTAAACTTTAAACATAAAAAAAGAGGACAAAATGTCCTCTTTTTTATCTAATCTAAATTATAGATTAGTGTGCAGCAGAAGCAGCAACGTCAGAAGCAGCAGCAGCAACGTCAGAAGCAGCAGCAGCAACGTCAGAAGCAGCAGCGTCAACAGCTACAGCAGCTTCAGAAGCAGCAGCAGTAGCTTCAGAAGCAGCAGCTACAGCTTCAGAAGCAGCAGCAGGCGCTTCTTCTTTCTTAGAACAACCAACGAAAGCTAAAGTAGCAGCAACAGCAGCAGCAACAGCGAATTTTTTGAATAACATGGCATCACTCTCACAAAAAAGATTTGAGATTAAAAAAACCTAAGTTGGACTGTTTTGCTTTTATTATTCCTAAAACGTAGCTAGGTAACAACGCATGGAGCAGTCTAACTGGTCTGCCGCTATGCTATCACTGCACATGCTGAAATACTACTGTCGCTTGTCAAAAAAACGTATGAAAAAGAGAAAAACAGACTGTTTTTTAACAGAAAAAAACAATTAACTGACTACTATATATTGGAAAAGGTAGAGGTAAGCTACTAAAAAAACTAAGCTTTTTTATGCAAAAATATTTATTATCAAAAGCTTATAAATAATTTTACATAAAAATAAGCAAAATGTATTTTTGTGTAAAGCTTGTCAACCAAATAAAAAGCCACTCAAAAGAGTGGCTTTTTTGAAGGCTTAATTACTTAAGTTGAAGCTTTACGTTTCATTTGATCAAAGAAATCATCATTTGTTTTGGTTTCTTTCATACGGTCAAGTAAGAATTCCATTGCTGCCAATTCATCCATAGGGTGAAGTAGCTTACGGAGGATCCATACTTTGCGTAATTTATCTTCATCCATTAAACGCTCTTCACGACGTGTGCCAGATTTTTTGATATTCATAGCAGGGAAGACGCGTTTTTCAGCAATACGGCGATCAAGCGTAATCTCTTGGTTACCTGTACCTTTGAATTCTTCATAAATTACATCATCCATTTTACTGCCTGTTTCAATCAAAGCAGTAGAGATGATCGTAAGTGAACCACCTTCTTCGATATTACGTGCAGCACCGAAGAAACGTTTAGGGCGCTCTAATGCATGAGCGTCTACACCACCAGTTAACACTTTGCCTGATGATGGGATTACTGTGTTATAAGCACGTGCAAGACGAGTAATAGAGTCAAGAAGAATCACAACATCTTTTTTATGTTCAACAAGACGTTTAGCTTTTTCAATGACCATTTCTGCAACTTGTACATGGCGAGCTGGTGCTTCATCAAATGTTGAGGCAATAACTTCACCGCGAACAGTACGCTCCATTTCAGTTACTTCTTCTGGACGTTCGTCAATGAGTAGAACAATCAAGAATACTTCTGGATTGTTTCTAACAATCGATTGAGCAATATTTTGAAGTAACATTGTTTTACCCGCTTTCGGCGGTGCAACAATAATAGAACGTTGGCCTTTACCAATTGGCGCAACTAAATCAACGACACGAGCAGTTAAGTCTTCTGTCGTACCATTACCTAATTCCATAACCAATTGTTCGGTCGGGAAAAGGGGAGTTAAGTTTTCAAATAAAATTTTATTACGAGAATTTTCTGGCGTGTCGTAGTTAATCTGGTTAACTTTGAGCAACGCAAAATAACGCTCACCTTCTTTTGGAGGGCGAATAGTACCTGTGATGGTATCACCTGTACGCAAGTTAAAGCGTCGGATCTGTGAAGGACTCACATAAATATCATCCGGACCTGCTAAATACGAACCTGCGGCAGAACGCAAAAAACCAAAACCATCAGAGAGAATTTCGAGAACGCCATCACCAAAAATTTCTTCGCCATTCATCGCATGGCGTTTCAAAATGGCAAAGATAATATCTTGCTTTCTGTTACGAGCCATACCTTCCAGGCCCATAAATTCAGCAATTTTAATTAGTTCGCCGATTGGTTTTTTCTTGAGTTCAGTTAAATTCATAAGGGTCAGAATTAGGAAAGAGTAGAGTGTGGTTTAAAAAGGAGAAAAATCGCTCGCATACAAAAAAGATTATCGCAATTGTATTTACACAATAACAATTCAGAAGTCTGATTAATTGTTTCGAAGAGAAATGTGAAAAAACAATTTCTGTTGCCGAGTGGCGATCTTTATGTTTGTGTCTTGTAAGAAGCCGGACGAAGATGATTCCCTTCAGTGCCTCTTGAGCATGCAATATAAGCCAGCCTAGCTAATTTGTCAATTTATAGGCGAAAAAAATACGCTATAAAAAAGTATAGCGTATTTTCTTTTTTAGCATTTTGACTTAAACATTTTCATCAATAAAGCTAACAAGTTTAGAGCGAGGTACAGCACCAATTTGTTGAGCTACAACTTCACCATTTTTGAAAAGTAGTAAAGCAGGAATGTTACGGATGTTGTATTTCACTGCTGTATCTTCGCAAGAAGTCACATCAACTTTAACAATTTTTACTTTACCAGCATATTCACTTGATAGGTCTTCAAGCACAGGCGCGATCGCTTTACAAGGTGCACACCATCCTGCCCAGAAGTCAACAAGTACAGGGGTTTCAGCATCTAAAACATCTGCTTGGAAGTTATCATCAGTTGTATTTACAATAGTCGCAGACATGGTACGGCTCCAATTTTTAGAAAAAAGTGCTATTACAGGAGAAAATTATCTCTATAAGTATTACATAGCTACTTAGTTCAATGTAAGGGTTTGATGCTATTATTCAAGGCTTAACTAAATTTGTCTAATGGATGCTCACGATATCCATCATCGACTTGTACAATCAACTTATAAATAGAAAAATTTAAATGACAGCTAATTGTTGATGAAAATGGCTTTTCAATTGCATTCTTGTGAATTACTCTAGGCGTGAATTGTTATGGGTTTAGTTCAATAATGTCTGATTTTCTGATTGATGAAGAATTACTTGCCGCCATTGATATGGGGTCGAACAGTTTTCACCTTGCAATTGCACGGGTAGATCATGGCGAAGTTAAAAAAGTTGCTTCGATGTCAGAAAAAGTACAGCTTGCAGCTGGTTTAGATGAGAATAAAAACCTAACAGAAGCCGCTCAGCAACGAGGCTTAGCCTGCTTGGCTCGTTTTGTGGGAAGATTAAGTTCTGTTCAACCGAATCGCTTACGAATTGTGGCGACCAATGCTTTGCGTCAGGCAAAAAATGGTCATGAATTTATTCAAAAAGCAGCAGAAATTTTGCCTAAACCTATTGAAATTATTGCTGGGCGAGAAGAAGCGCGTCTGATTTATCTTGGCGTATCGCATACCATGGCAAATGGTGGTCGACGTTTGGTTGTAGATATTGGTGGTGGTTCTACTGAGTTCATTATTGGTGAAGAGTTTGAACCTATTTACACTGAGTCATTGCAAATGGGATGTGTGGCTTATACAAAAGCCTACTTTGCTGATGGCGAAATCACACAAAAAGCCTTTGATAAAGCAGTAGTTGCTGCGCGTAAAGAACTTTCAGCTATTGCAACAACGTATAAAATGGAAGGTTGGGATACTGTCGTTGGTTCTAGTGGAACGATTAAAGCTTGCCGTCAAATTATGGTGAATATGGGCTTGAGCGATGAACAAGAAAACGTTACTCGAGAAGGTTTATATAAACTCAAAGATAAATTACTTAAGTTTAAAAATATTTCTGAAATTGATTTTGAAGGGTTAAGAGAAGATCGACGAGCAGTTTTGCCAGCCGGATTGGCAATTTTGTACGCAGTTTTCGAAGTTTTGGAAATTGATCGTTTGGCATATTCTGATGGTGCATTACGTGAAGGAGTCATGTATGACCTGTTAGGTCGTTTTAAACATGAAGATATCCGTGATCGCAGTGTACAGGCTTTAATGGGGCGTTATAACGCAGATCCGAAACAGGCAGAACGAGTTGTAAATACAGCACAACAATTATTTGATGGTGTTGCAGATTCCCTTAATTTAACGAGTGAAGACAGTGACTTACTGCGTCGAGCCGCCTATTTGCATGAAATTGGTTTAGCAATTAGTCATGGTGGTTATCACCGTCATGGTGCTTATTTATTGCAGCATTCTGATATTCCGGGCTTCTCACAAATTGATCAAAATCACCTTTCACATTTGGTCGCTCACCACCGTCGTAAATTGCGAAATGATGTAAAAAATGAAATTTTGAAGGCTGGTGGTAATAAATTACTTTATCTATGTTTATTACTTCGCCTAGCAGTTTTACTCAACCATAGTCGAAGTGATCAGATGCTTCCTGCCATTGAACTGACCATCATAAATGATCAACAATGGCAACTTAGTGTTTCTGGTGATGCCAAACAATGGCCATTGTTAGTTGCCGACTTGCATGATGAGCAAGAGCAGTTTAAGCATTGGGACATTGAATTGAATATTCAGTCGGAAAAATTTATCGATTAAAGGGATAATATTCGACCTATGAAAAAAGCTACTCAGTCCAAAGCATGGACAACGGTTCAAATTGCACGTCATCCTGATCGTCCGCAGTTTCTAGATTATGTCGGTGAAATCTTTACAGAGTTTGATGCCTTGCATGGTGATCGTTTGTTTGGTGACGATGGTGCGATGGTAGGTGGTCTTGCTCGTTTTGATGGTCAGCCTGTAATGGTTATTGGCCAACACCGTGGTCGTAGTACCCGTGAAAAATTAAAGCACAACTTCGGTATGGCTAATCCAGAAGGTTACCGTAAATCTCAACGCCTATTAGATATGGCTGAGCGCTTTAACCTTCCGGTCTTCACATTTATTGATACTATGGGTGCTTATCCAGGTGTTGGTGCTGAAGAGCGTGGACAGGCTGAAGCAATTGCAACTAGCCTTGCTCAACTTTCAAGTTTGAAAGTTCCTGTTGTTGCAACAGTACTCGGTGAAGGCGGTTCTGGTGGTGCTTTAGGTATTGGTGTTGCTGACCGAGTAATTATGTTGTCACATAGTATTTATTCTGTGATTTCACCAGAAGGATGTGCATCTATTTTGTGGAAAACTGCTGAAAAAGCGGCTCAAGCAAGTGAAGCTTTAGGTTTGACAGCAGATAAATTACAATCTCTAGGTATTGTTGAATATGTAGTAGATGAAGGCGAAGGGGCTCATTTAGACCCTGAGCAAGTCATGCAAAATCTAAAAGTAGTTTTGAAGCAAGCTTTGGATGAGTTGCTACCAATGGATGCAAATGAACGATGCGAAGCACGTTATCAACGTTTAATGAAGTTTGGCAGCGAAAATTTAGGCATTGCGTCTTAAAACAGGCTCAAGAGTTTTCAGAAAATAGTACTTTTCTTATTGGATGTAGTGGCGGCATGGATTCAATGCTGCTACTACATTTGATGTCTCAAATTTTCCCTCATAAGATCCGAGTAATTTATATAGATCATCAACTGCAATCAAAAAGTGCAGAGTGGGGCGAACTCGTTGCTAAACAAGCGACTCGTTTAAATATTCCTTATACCATTCAAAAAGTTCAAGTTACTGAGGGTAATTTGGAAGCTCAAGCACGTCAGGCACGTTATCACGCTTATCTACAACATTTGCAAGCCAACGAAATTTTAGTGCTCGCTCATCATCAGCAAGATCAGGCTGAAACGGTAATATTGCGTTTATTGTCAGGTGCAGGTGTTGATGGGCTTGCTGCTATGCAGTCTATTGATCATCGTGTAGATATGACAATTTGGCGACCTTTTTTGGATTTAACCCGTGAGCAGATTGCCGAGTGGACTACTCAACTTGAGATTGAGTATGTAGTTGACCCTACAAATTATGATATTCATTATGATCGGGCATGGTCGCGTGAAGAACTTTGGCCATTTTTACAAAAACGATTTCCAAAAATGCAGCAAGCACTTAGTCGTACTAGTTACTTGATGCAAGATGCTTCTGAAATTTTAGAAGAAGTTTTAAAAGTTGATTTGCAAAATTGTGGTACGAAAGAATGTTTGGACTTAACTCAGCTATTAAAACTATCTTCTGCTCGACAGCGTCAATTACTTTCGGTTTGGATGAAAGGCGATGGGCAATATCGGCCCGCCTTTGAAATGGTTGAACGGTTAAAAAATGAAGTAATCGATTCCAAGTCTGATGCACAAGCAGCATTACACTGGAACCAGTTTTACTATGTCCGTTATCAACACCATCTTTATAGATTGAGTCGACAAGTTTTTCTTGCTGAAAAATTAAACCCAGTTGAAACCGAGACAGAGCATCATTTTCAACTAGGGGAAATAGTGGATTGCGCTTCAGGAAATTTTCAAATTACTCAAAAAAATATGGGTTTGGCTGCATTTCTATTAAATAAAAATTTAAAAATAATTCGACGCCAAGGTGGTGAAAAGGTCCATTTATATGGTCGTGTTGGGCAATGGCCATTAAAAAAAGCAATTCAAGAAGCACATATTTTGCCTTGGCTTCGTCATACAATTCAAATATTAGTCATAGATAATGTTATGCTTGGGGTTTTTACACCGAAAGGATTTTGGTTGGCTCAGTCTCCGTATTGTGAGCAAGGAGGATGGCAACCAGATTTAATTTCTTATTCTTGTAATCTGGTAAATGGCGAAGATGGTTATGACAAGTGCAGTAAATAGTAATATCTGTTTTATTGGTGGTGGTAATATGGCCCAAGCTTTGATTGGCGGGCTCATTTCAAGAGGTTTACCGCCAACACGTATTACCGTTTCAGATCCTGTTGAGCAAATACGTCAATTATTGCAAGAAAAAGAAGTCCATGTGACACAAGATAATCTAGCTGCAATTAAAAATGCTGATGTCGTTGTACTGGCAGTAAAACCACAAGTTTTGGCGACTGTTTTACGTCCTTTAAAAGGACTGTTATCAGATAAATTGGTTATTTCAATTATTGCTGGTGCTGAAATCCAAACGATATCAAACTTAATTGATAGCAATCGAATTGTTCGAGTTATGCCAAATACGCCAGCTCTAGTTCAGACGGGTGCGCATGGTATCTATGCAAATGATGTAGTAGGTACTTCGGATCGTGAATTAACAAGTCAGATTTTAGCAGCCACAGGCTTAACAATTTGGGTAAACTCCGAAGCTCAAATTGATGCGGTAACAGCAGTTTCTGGCTCAGGTCCTGCATATTTCTTCTATCTCATGGAAAGTATGATCCGTGCGGGTAAAAATTTAGGACTTGATGAAAAAGTTGCAACTGCGTTGACTCTTCAAACGGCATTAGGTGCAGCTCAAATGGCAATTACGAGTTCAAATACTCCTTCTGAACTTCGTAAGAATGTGACATCGCCAAATGGCACAACTCAAGCTGCACTTGAAGTTTTTGACCGTGCACAAATCTCCCAAAATATTCAATCTGCATTGGCTGCTGCACAGAAGCGTAGTCAAGAATTGGCTCAAGAATTGAGTGACAGTGCGAAATAGCTTAAATAGGATAAGACAACTATGGGTGCAAATTCTGCGCTAATTTTTGGAATTTTAATTAATGTCGCGATTTTATTGGTCTTTTTCCGTTTTTTAATGCAATTGGCGGCAGTAAGTCCTTATAATCCTGTGGTTTTATCGACCGTAAAGGCGACTAAAATTGTTGATATTTTTGGCCGAATTTTTCCGACGGTCGCAAAAGGCCGATTTAATTTGGCTGCGTTGGTTCTTTTAATTACATTGTATTTACTGAAGATTTTCGGTGTGATGTATCTTTCTGGCTCTATGCCAAATAGTCCGATTCATTTACTAATTCTGACATTTGTAACCATGATTCAGGACCTGATTCGTTTCTGCCGTTATTTAATTTTCGCAACAATCATTTTGAGTTGGGTGGTCATGTTCACTCAATCGCGTTCACCTTATATTGAAGTGATTCAAGATTTAGCTGAACCATTACTCGCACCATTCCGTCGTTTATTGCCTAATATGGGAATGATTGACTTATCTCCAATTTTGGCCTTTTTAGCGCTTTATATTGCCGAGATCTTAATGAATGAAGTTGCAAAAGTTCTTTTAACAGGACTTTAAGTTAACGCAATAAAAAAGGGCTGTTAATACAGCCCTTTTTTTATTTCTACTAATTAATGGGCATCATCCCAGTTTTGCCCTTGCCCAACTTCAACAACTAAAGGCACAGAAATTTTTACTACAGATTCCATGACAGTCGCGATTTGCTTAGAGAGCTCTTCGGCAATGTTTTGATCTGCTTCAAACACTAATTCATCGTGTACTTGAAGTAGTAGTTTGGCTTGATCTTTTGGTAAGATTTTATCGACTTCAATCATTGCAAGTTTAATGATATCAGCGGCACTACCTTGTAACGGTGCATTAATTGCAGCACGTTCGGCAGCCTTACGTACCATTACATTTCGTGCATCAATATCTGGTGTATAAAGACGACGACCTAAAATAGTTTCAACAAAACCTTGTTCCGATGCTACTTGGCGGGTACGTTGCATGTATTCGTAAATGCCAGGATAGCGCTGGAAGTATTGTTTGATATAGTTCTGTGATTCTTGACGTGTGAAACCTAACTGACGAATTAAACCAAACTCAGACATACCATACAGTAGACCAAAGTTAACTGCTTTCGCTTGACGGCGTTGGTCATTGGTCACATCTTCAATGGCAATACCCAATACTTCGGCAGCAGTACGACGGTGAACGTCTTGTCCATGCTGGAATGCGTGTACTAATGCTTCATCTTGAGAGAAATGAGCCATTAAACGAAGTTCAATTTGTGAGTAATCGGCTGCTAGTAAAACTCGTCCTTCTGGTGCAATGAATGCCTTACGAATTTGACGCCCAATTTGTCTACGAATTGGAATATTTTGTAAGTTAGGATCAGAAGAGGAGAGACGGCCTGTCGCTGTCAGTGCTTGGTGATAGCTCGTATGTACGCGATGCGTGTCGTTATGAGATTGCTCAACTAGACGATCAGTATAGGTACTTTTTAGCTTTGCTAAACCGCGATGTTCTAAAATAATTTCCGCTAAAGGATGTTCAATTTTTTCTAAAACACTTTCACTGGTGCTGTATTGTCCAGTTGCAGTTTTTTTACCGCCTTTAATTCCTAATTTATCAAATAGGATTTCACCTACTTGTTTAGGAGATGCAATATTAAAAGTTTCATCTGCAATTTCCATCGCCTGATTTTCAAGCCCTTCCATTGTTTTTGCAAATTCAACGCTTAATTTATCTAAGAAAGCATGATCTAGACGAATACCATCTTCTTCCATACCCGATAAAATACGGGCAACTGGCATTTCGATGTTATATAAAATATTTTCTAGCTCAGGAAATGGCTTAAGTTTGTTTGAAAGCACTTCATATAAACGATAAGTCACATGAGCATCTTCTGCAGCATAGTGAGCAGCAACTTCAATCTCAATTTGATTGAAAGTCTTTTGTTTAGCACCCTTACCAGCAATTTGTTCAAAAGTGGTGGTTAAGTGGCTTAAGTAGACACGAGCTACGTCATCCATGCCGTGACGAGTGGCTGCTGCATTCAATACATAAGATGCAAGCATGCTATCGAAATACCAGCCTTTAAGTTCTATGCCATGATTCGCAAAGATATGGGCATCATATTTAAGGTGATGCCCAATTTTTTTAACTGCTTCATTTTCTAGCACAGGCTTAATTTGAGCCAGAATTTGATTACGATCTAGTTGCTGCGGCGCATTTTCATAATTATGCGCTAAAGGCACATAATAAGCGTCTTGTGCATCAAAGGCGATTGAAAAACCAACCATTTCGGCAATACGGTAATCAAGGCTTGTAGTTTCTGTATCAATGGCAAAATGATCGGCATTTTGCATGCGTTGCAAGAGCTGATCCCATGCTTCTTGGGTTAAAACAGTGTGATAATTTGCAGTTCCAAGCTGGTCATCTTGACTAGTTAAGCTTGCTTGGTCTTCGGTTTCTATAGATTCAGCAGGTTTAACTTCATTTTGAACAACAGTTTGTGAAGCTTGTTGTTTATAGCTTGAGCTATTTGGATTGTTTGGGTGATCAAGCGACTGTAATTGGTTTCTAAACTCAAGCTCAGTATAAAGATTACGTAGAGCTTCAACATTTGGATCAGTAAGCTTTAACTCATGCCAATCGAGCTCTAAAGGAAGATCACAGACGATACTCGCTAACTGGTGATCAAGCTTAATATTGTCTAAGTTATCTTTAATATTTTGGCTAAGTTTGCCTTTAAGTTGGTCTGCATTGGCAATAATATTGTCTAAAGTGCCATATTCAGTTAGTAACTTAGCTGCTGTTTTTGCACCTATGCCAGGTACACCCATGATGCCATCAGACGCATCGCCCATAAGGGTTAAGTAATCGATAATTTGATTTGGCCAAACACCAAATTTTTCAAATACCCCATCGGTATCCATTACGCGATCTTTAAAGCTATCTTCAAGTTTTACATGATCATTGACGAGCTGAGCCATGTCTTTATCGCCGGTTGAGATAAGTACATGATGGCCTTCGAGTACAGCACGTTTAGCGAGCGTACCGATAATGTCATCTGCTTCTGCACCCGGAAGACTATATAAAGGAATCCCCTGAGCTTTAATCAATGCATGCAAATATGGAATCTGTTGAGATAACTCTTCCGGCATGGTCGGGCGATCACCTTTATAAATAGGTGAAAGCTTGTGGCGGAAAGTTGGCTCAGGCGTATCAAAAATGACAGCCATATGTGTTGGCTGCATACGGCGCATTAATTTTTGAATGGCAGAAATTGCCCCACGTATTGCATTGGTATGTAACCCTGTAGAGGTCGTCAATGGTGGTAATGCATGATATGCACGAAATAAAAAATAGGACCCATCAACCAAGACAAATGGTGGCATTGAACAATTCCTTAATCTGAATTACGGGTATTTTACGTGAAAACGGCCATGAATGCAGGTTTATGATTTTTGCAGTATTTTGTATGTATAAATATACGCTTGTATTGGCTTGAAGTAATATGACCTGTAATGAAGGTGTCATATTGCTAAGCCCATGTATAAAAAAGACAAACAGGGAATGATCATTGTTTTGATCGCTTTGACTTTGTTTTTAGCCATTTCAATTGGTTTTAAATTTCAGAGTGCTGTTGTTGCTTTATCTATTGCACTTACTGTCATTCTAGTTCAATTACTGTCAAATCTACATGAGCGTTTAACTCATTTAGAACAGCAGTTTTCTCAGCAGAAAACGCCACTTTATTCTATTCACATGCAAAGAACAGTGATTTATGCAGCAGCATTGGTTGCATTAGTTGCTTATATCAATCATTGGATGTGGATTGCTGGTGGGGCTTTACTGGTTTTATTACTATGTTTGATTCAAACCATCAGTGCATTTCATACTCGACTATTATACCTCGAGTCAGCAAAACAAACTGTTCATGTAAATGAGACCATACAAACAGAAGTTATAAATCCTGTAATAGAACAAGTTAGTTCCAGTAATACGGACACGCTAGTCCCAGCTAGAATGACACCTTTAAATCAAACAGAACAACCAGCCCATGTACAAACCGCATGGTGGCAACCAGCCGTGGATTGGATGATTCATGGCAATCCAATCTTAAGAGTTGCTGTTGCTGTGCTTATGGTTGGGGTGGTGTTGCTATTACGTTTTGCAAGTGAGCATTGGCAACTTAGTTTAGGTGTGAAACTTGGATTTATTGCGATTGCTGGAGGTGTGTTAACGGCATTTGGGTATACATTGCAAAAGAAAAATCAGCTTTTTGCTGTGGCATTGCAAGGTGTCGGGCTGGCTGTTGTATTCCTGACACTTGTGTTCTCACATCATTTTGGTGTAATTCCCAACCTAACTACAGCGAGTATTCTGTTTACGATTTTATTAGCTATTACGGTATTCCTGAGCTTAAAACAACAAGCTATTTATTTGGCAATATTAGCACTTGGTATGGCTTATGCGGCTCCTTTAGTTATTCCACAATATCGCCCTGATGTAACCTTCCTATTTAGCTATTACTTAGTAATTAACTTAGCAGTTGCTGCGGTTAATTTTATTCAGCCTTGGAAAATCTTAAATCAAATTGCTTTCTTTGCCACAATGTTTATAGGTGGTAGTGCAATTGCATTTTATGGAGAACCCGCAAAATTTAATACATTAGACTGGATTTTGTGGTGCCATATCGCGCTGTTTATTTGGTTAAGTGTTCGTTATAGCCAAAATATATCTCGGAAGTCAGCACATGAAAAACGCGAAGGGATTCGTTTACCACCACTCTTAGATGTGGGACTTATTTTTAGTGTGCCAGTACTGGGCTTTACCCTCCATGCTTACTTGGTACATGAGTCTACACAAGCATTGACGATTGGTGCAGCTGTCTTGGCGGGCACCTATGCAGTATTAACTTTCTGGATTAAGAAAACTCATCCTCAGCTTTCAGTTCTTGCAAAAAGCTTTTTCATTCTCGCAGTTGCATTTTTTGCCTTAATTTTCCCGCTTGCAAAAGGAGCACATTGGACAGCAATTGGTTGGGTTGCTCAAGGTACGGCTTTAATTGTGTGGGGAGTAACTGAGCGTTACCGTTTAAGCCGATATATTGGTGTAGTTTTAGTTTTACTCAGCTCTATTGCGCTGTTTTATCAGGTGTGGGCAAATGAAGAGTTCCCAACGCTAAGCACAAGCATCTATGCAATTGCCCAATTTATTTCTGCGTTTTATTTATTGCAATACAACAGTAAAGAGCAACGCTATTTTAGTGCAAGCATGTTTAGTGGCATTTTCTTGTGTTTAGGAATGTATGCGGGTGCTGTAGCTGGTGTAGAAATAATGGCATGGCATCATCATGCTTTGAGCCCATATTTGATGTTCGCCGTAGTTCTAATAGCAATATTTAGTGCAGTTGTTCACTATAAACTTCGTGTGCAATGGCAAAGTTTGCAGTTAATTTTAATTAGCCTGTTACTGTTGTTAGTTTTGGGTGATGCGTTTGCGAGTCAAGTGTTTACGTTGTTTAAATGGGTAGACTCATTACAACAAACTACTTTCTTAGTCGCTACCATTATTCTTGGCAGCTTATTTCTTATGGCTCAACCGCAGTCGAGTCAGTCTGGATACTTAAACATCTGGGCTGGTTTAAACTGGTTGGTGTTAGCAGTAGTTGGTTTGGCGATCTTTCCACAAATGCCAGTTGTTGCTCTGGCTTTTATCCCTGTGGTTTATTCGCTTTGGGCGTATAAGGCTCATAAAACGACACTATTGCATCAAATTCCTGTTTGGTGTTTAAACTTAATTTGGTTGTTAGTTGTGAGCGTTGATCGCCACTCCGCTGAGTACCTTTATTTTGTTCCCTTATTTAACTTAACGGATTTCCTTTCAATTGCGGTATTTGCAGGACTGCTCTTTATTATTTATCAACATGCTTTTGATCAAGATAAATCACTAGAGTGGACTTTTAAAATTATAACAATTTTAGGTGGTTTATTAGTGTTCAGTAGTGTGGTTGTTAGGGGCTTGCACTATTACTGGGCAACGCCACTCTGGAGCGTTTCAATTTGGACAAATGGTGTAGTGCAGTTAAGTTTGACATTACTTTGGGTTATTTTGGCATTTATATTAACTACATTCTCAAGTCGTAAAATGATTCGTCAATTATGGTTTGTAGGTGCTGCACTTTTAGGAATCGTGGTATTAAAGCTGATTCTGCTTGATCTATCGCAAAGTGCGACATTAACTCGGGTCATTTCGTTTATTGGAGCAGGTGGAGTAATGTTAATTATTGCTTATCTTGCGCCATTACCCCCGTCATCTACCGCACAGAAGAATCAAGAGCCTAAGCTTTAGGCTCTCGTTTTAATTCTTTTTGATTACTGTATTGATCGATATCATCGTCAGGAAAACCAGTAGATGGTCGATCAATCAAGCCCATTTTAGGAACAGGAATTTCAATTCGGTTATCTAAAAATCCATTTCTGATTCTTTCTTGCATTTCATCACGTACTTTTAAAGAGTTCTCTTGTCGACACCATATTGCAAATAAAAGCTCAATTGATGATTCACGAAAGGCCGTAACCGTAACTGCAGGTTTCGGATCATCCAATACGAGTGGATAATGTGCTGCTACATTAAGTAGAACTTCGCGAACTTTTATGATGTCTTCATGGAAGTTAATTGCGAGTGTAATTGGAATACGCCGTATCGGATATTTAGATAAGTTGTGTACAGGCGCACGAATAAGTTGTTCATTCGGCAAACGAATATAAACATTGTCGAGTGTAAGTAATTTCACGGAGAGTAAGTCGATTGAGATCACTTCGCCTTCAATAGTATTGCCACGAATGAGGGTAATTTGAATGGTATCGCCGACTTCAAATGAACCTTCACCAATCAAAAATAAACCACTAATCAAGTTGCTGGCAGATGTTTGCGATGCAAAACCGAGTGCTACAGTTAAAATACCTGCTGCACCGAGGAA
Source organism: Acinetobacter sp. 12966 (assembly GCF_031196995.1). Taxonomy (NCBI): domain Bacteria; kingdom Pseudomonadati; phylum Pseudomonadota; class Gammaproteobacteria; order Moraxellales; family Moraxellaceae; genus Acinetobacter; species Acinetobacter sp. 12966. Next base: position 7,936 of record NZ_JAVIMC010000132.1, on the reverse strand, counting down.
TACACTAAGTTTGAACCCAGCTTCTTTCAAACTCGTCATAATGAAAAGTAAGAAAATAAAATAAAAAATACCGCGGCGCCATACAAGGCGTTGATGAGCATTAAAACGTGAGCCAATGGTTCTAATAAACGTATTCGAAATAATACGAGCAAGAACAAAGCCAATAAAACACAGCACAACAGCGACTAAAATTTCACTAATACGCTCGGTATTGATATTGGTAAATATACTTTTGAGGCTATCAGCGATATCTTTAGGAATATTTGAATCAGCCATATAAACCTCTTAAAAGAATGAATCAAACATATTAAATAGTGCTCCACCAGGTGAACGCGGTGGGTGAACATAGGTCACTTCACCAGCAAGAGGTGGCGTACGGTTTTCAATACGAATGCGTGCCGGACGATCAGAACCCTCATAATAAACTTTAATTTGAGAAGTCCATAAACGACCAGTACTTTCACTATAAAAAAGAGGAAGCGCGGTAACTGGTACATTCATGCGATCAAAGCGTAATTGATGATTACTGGTGTTGTGAAAGTCGATTGGAGTTACAGCACGGAAAGCGCGTGGTGTTAATAGATTCAAATCAGTACGACCATCCACGGAAGTGGCATAACAGATTTCACCTTGCTGTGCATTAGGACCAAACCATGTGTCTTTAGGTTGAATTACAGGAATTTCAAACAAAGGCTCATGCTGGCTTTCGACTAAACCAGCAATCCATAATGGTGTACTTATATATAGAGTCCCACGTTGACCTGCTGGAATATAAATAGGATCAATCGGCTTAATGACCACAGAGCGGTCTGCCAGACGTGGCATCAGTAAAAATTCTGGATTGGTCTTTCGAAACATATAACGTTCTACTTGAACATTATGTGGAAAGGCGAAATGTGGATCTGCAATTGAATGCCAATCTTGCTCATTATCATCCTGAAGAGAGGGACGATAATATTCGATGCGCCATTCCTTTATGCCACGCGTTAAACGAAAGAGCATTGAACCGAATTGCCATGCTTTGGACTGGTTAATTTCAAAGTGCTGTTCACCCCACCATTTTAAAGAATTCTGGGGGTGAGGCTGATATTCATTATTTTCAAACAAGACGCAAAATTCCTCTACCGAGTTGTTAAACAGACTTCACGCTGTAATCTGCTTAGAGTACACTCAAAATCATCTTACTCATCATTATAAATTGTGATGCAAATATTGAAACAAATACAAGTTCCATATAGTTTTGCCAAGCGTCATGGTGTTTTATTTCGTTATGACGGTGATCAGGTATTTATTATTAGACGTCAAAACACTGAAAAAATTGCATTACAGGAAGCAAGACGCATCTTGGGTAAGCCAGCTCATTATCAATTATGTACTGAACAAGAATTTAATACGCTCTTAAGTACGAGTTACGCAGGTGATACAGGAGAATCACAACAAGTTGCAGCTGGTTTAGAAGATCATCCGGATTTATTGAGTTTGGCTGATCAGGTTCCTGAAACAGAAGATTTGATGGACCAGGAAGATGACGCACCTATTGTTCGTCTGATCAATGCACTTCTCTCTGAAGCAATTCGAGTTGGAGCTTCTGATATTCATATTGAAGCTTTTGAAAAGAAACTATCTGTACGATTACGTGTAGATGGACAATTACGTGAGATTGTACAACCACGCCGTGAGTTAGCGCCGTTATTAGTCTCGCGCATTAAAGTTATGGCGAAGCTTGATATTGCTGAAAAACGTATACCACAAGATGGACGTATTTCTTTACGTCTTGCTGGCCGTGAAGTGGATGTGCGTGTTTCAACTTTGCCATCGTCACATGGTGAAAGGGTCGTTATGCGTTTGCTTGATAAACAAGCGGGCCGTCTCAATATGACTCATTTAGGCTTAATGGCTAATGACTATGAGCGTTTAACTCAGTTAGTGCATCGTCCCCACGGTATTATTTTGGTCACAGGGCCTACAGGTTCGGGGAAAACGACCACCTTATACGCAGCCTTGTCTGATCTAAATGACAATACTCGTAATATCTTAACTGCTGAAGATCCAATCGAATATCAACTCGAAGGCATTGGTCAAACTCAAGTGAATACCAAAGTGGATATGACATTTGCTCGTGCTTTAAAAGCAATGTTACGCCAAGATCCTGATGTGGTGATGGTGGGGGAGATTCGTGATCTGGAAACTGCTGAAATTGCAGTTCAAGCATCTTTAACAGGTCATTTGGTTTTATCAACACTACATACCAATACCGCTATTGGTGCGGTTACTCGACTTAAAGATATGGGAATTGAGCCCTTCTTATTATCAAGCTCTTTAATTGGGGTGATTGCTCAACGCTTAGTTCGTACTTTATGTCCACATTGTATGACATGGCGTGAAGCTGATACTTTTGAAAAACAGGTTTTTCAACATATTCATAATGAACCGTTGTTGCAGTTACCTGAAGCCAAAGGGTGTGATCATTGTTCACATTTAGGTTTTAATGGACGTACAGCGATTTATGAAATCGTACCAGTTGATGAACCTATGCGCCGTCTAATTCATGGTAACGCAGCTGAATATGAATTAGAAAATCATGCTCGTGAGTATTCAGGTTCTATTCGTGATGATGGTTTGCGCAAAGTACTTGCAGGTAAAACGACACTTGAAGAAGTGCTTCGTGTAACCAATGAGGCAAGTGAAGCATAATATGTAAGATAAAAAAATGCCCGATTTGATGCGGGCATTTTTTTAATATTAAAACTTATTCAGTCACGATATTAAAGGTTACATCAATATTGTTGCGAGTTGCATTTGAATATGGGCAAACAATATGAGCTGCTGCAACTAACTTTTCAGCTTCTTCACGATCCATACCCACTAAGTAAACATTTAAAGTCGCTTCGATGCTAAAACCTGTAGGAATTGGTCCAATACCTACTTCACCCTCTACATAAGCATCTTTACTAATGTTAAATTTATCGCGGTTTGCAACGAATTTTAAAGCACCTAAAAAGCATGCTGAATAACCAGCTGCAAATAACTGCTCTGGATTTGTTACAGCACCACCAGCGCCACCCATTTCTTTAGGTACACCAAGTTGTACATCTAATACGCCGTCTGATGAAGTCGCACGGCCATCACGACCACCGGTTGCTTTAGCTTTTGCACGATAAACAACTTTTTCTAATGACATCGTTTTTATTCCTAAAATAAATTGAATGCAAATATATCGTACACGACTTAAATATTTTGACAAGTATATTTTTTAAAAAAATTGCTGTTTATTTGACTAAGTTTGTACGGAGTTTAGTAAGTTGATCTTTAAGGCCTAGTAGTGTTGTCATATCACATGAACTTGCTTCTAATACGCCTGCTGGAATATGGATTGCTTGATCTTTTAATTTTTTCCCTTCATCACTCAGTGTAATAATCACTTGTCTCTCATCTTGAGTTGAACGGGTACGATGAAGCAAATGGAGGACTTCTAACTTTTTCAAGATAGGGGTGAGGGTAGATGATTCTAAAAAAAGTTTAGCTCCAATTTCTGAAACAGTTACTTCATCTTGCTCCCACAACACTAACATAACTAAATATTGGGGATAGGTAATGCCCAAAGGTGCTAGAAGTTTTCTGTAGAGTTGATTAAGTGCTAAATTTGTTGAATAAATGAGGAAACATAATTGATTCTCAAGCTTTAAGTTTTGACAGTCTTGGTCCATATCTTCCTCAAAGAAACTAATATTGCTTTTGTAGTATATCGTGTTCTATTCAGTTTCTTAAATTTTCATAAGAATCGGTTATGAATAAAGTAAATTAAGGGATATAAAAAATGGAATAATTACATCAATTATTCCATAAGATAAAAATATTCTAGATGAAAGTGTTTACCACAAATCTGCAATCTTTTTCATTAAACGCGCACGATACTTCGCAGTAGGATTATTTGCATTGCGTTGTTGCTCTTGTTCATAAAAATCTTGCCATGCAGTAATCATTTCAAGCGTGGTTCCTTGTTTTTTAATCACAGAAACATCTGCTGGCTGAATATTTTCTAAACGTTGTCTTGCACCTTCTGCGCCCGTACCCCAGCCAATAATTCTTTGGCCAAAAGCGGGCAAGGGGATATTTTTAGGAGTTGCTGGAAGAATATCTGAGTTGAGCTGTGCAGCAGGCGAAACAAAATGGTTTGTTGTACCAAACTCTGCATAACAATGAATATTTGCCCCCAAGCAAAAAATGCTAAATAAGTATTTCCACATGAATAATTAAACTTTTAATAATGAACCAATTTACGGTGAGTCATCAGAGGCATTGAAGAGCGGACGAGTTCTTGTGCTGTTAAATCAAAGGGTACAGTGATTAAACCACTCCCTTCATATCCAATCATACTTAAAATTTGGCCACGACTATCTGTTGCCCCAGAGTGTCCCCAGGTTTGTCGTTTTTCACCATGCCAGCCCTGTTGTGCTGCGCCTAAAACATAACATTGGCTATCCATTGCCCGAGCTTGTAGCAAAAGCTGCCAGTGCATTTGTCCAGTTGTATAAGTAAATGCAGCAGGAGCAGTAAGAATGTGAGCGCCTTGTTGTCTCAGAGTTAGAGCAAGCTCTGGAAAACGTAAGTCATAACATACCATTAAGCCAATATTGCCAAAAGGGGTAGATGTGACTACTACGTCTGTTCCAGGTTCAAAGAAACGAGACTCTTGATAACCACCGATAGCATCACCCACTTGTACATCAAATAAATGAATCTTGTCATAACGTGCTTCTGTACGCTCAGGGCTGATACAAAGACTAACCGTCCGGACTCTACCATCTTGAATGGTAGATCCATCTGGACGAAATGGGCATGGTAAAGTACCGGCCACAATCCAGATTTGATATTGATGTGCTAGTTTCTCAAGCCGTTGTTGAATAGACTCAAATTGCTCAGCTGTTTCGCGTTGTTTTCCTGCTGCAAAACATACAAAGTTTTCAGGGAAAACAATCAGGCTGGCATTTTGCGCCTTACTTTGTTGAATCAACGACTCAATGACTTGAAAATTATTTTCAATATCATCTTGCGAGTTCATTTGAGCAACAGAAATAAGGGTCATATTCTAATCCGGCTTAATATTAAAGTCAGGCATTTTGCTTATCTGATACCTGTTCAAGCGTATCTTGTTCTTTCTGTAACTGCTTCACAAGTGGCTCAAACATATTCTGGTTGTTTGCATTTAGTTTCATCAATGTCTTATGTGCATCCAGAACTGTTCTTAGCATTGCATTATGGGTGATCTGTTCATCAGTTAACGTTAATGTGCAAACGTTAGGATCGCCACAATAATTCAAAATGACAAAAACCTGCCCTAGCCCCATACTGTTGGCTAAGGTTGTGATATCTGGATTGGTAGATAGCATCACAGCTTGAATATGATGAGTTTGTTTAAGCTTTAAACCTAGCTTAGCCAGGATGCCTAAGACCGTACTATCAATAAATGTTGTTTGGGTTAAATCAACGATTGCACCAACAACATTCTCTTGCTGTTCAATTCTGTTTAAAAGTTTGTCTAGACTTATACAAGAATGGGCTCGCACTTCACCAATAAGTTTGAAAATATGCGTTCCATTTAAACTTGCATATTCAACATGACCTGTTGACATATAAATGCCATTTTCAGAGAAGGATAGAAAAATTATCACATAGTGCCATCGCAGACTCAAGAGTGCTTAAGTCGTATATTATGTAATTAATTGATTCGTAAATTAATTCATTCGACAGAGACTGAAGATGGCAATGTCATCAGCCACATGATCGGGTGCTTGGAATGATTGATTTTGCAAATGATGAACCAATTGTTGGAACTGATCATTTAACCCACCATCAAAAGGTTCAAGGGCTCCATCTGAGCAAACAATGAAGCGTGCTTGGTGATTTAATGTACAAACATGCTCTTCAACTTCGAGTTCATCAGTCAAGCCTAATGGGAAGCTACTTGTTGTTAGAATTTTGGGAGCTTGATTAGGTTCAAAAATGATAGGAGGAGGGTAGTGTCCAGCACTTGACCAGCGAAGCGTATGTGTTTCAAGGTTTAAAATACCAACTACAATTGTAATATGTTTTTCAATATTTTCTTGAACCAACATTCCATTTAATTTTTTTATTAATTGTCTTGGTGTTTTAGAGCGGCCATGGAAAGCTGCCATCCAAGATGTTAATAAGCTGCTAGTTACGCCATGTCCTGAAACATCGGCAAGATAGAATAAAACTTCCTTATCGTTTAATTTCCAATAGTCATACCAATCACCAGAAAGATAAGCTGAAGGCTGAAAAAAAGTTTCGACTTGATAATTTAATAGATCAATTGGATTAGGCAATAGTCTTTTTTGTAGTTCAGCAGCTGAAGGTAAATCACGACTATCTTGGTTGCGTTTATATTGAGCATCAATTCTTGATAATGCTTTATTTAAATCGTTAGGTAGTTGATTCCATACCCAACCTGCAAGAGCACCCGCTTCCCAAGCTTGAGCTAAAGCGCTACCTTCATGTTCAAAAGCAATGACAATCGTTGGTAAATTCCATTTATATGTAAGGAAATCTTGTACATCTGCTATTGCAATGATGGTTGGATCATATAAATCTAAATCATCTATGTTAATGACTTGTAAGCCTGGCAGTTTATCCAAAGCTTGCTCTAAATAAGGGATAGAGCGTGTCGGTTTAATAAAATACATAGAAGAGATGGTAGTCCTTTTATATGATCACTTTATTCATCATAGAGTATGTATGATCAAAATCAAGGTATTGCCGAACTCTTAATCCGAGCAATACCTTGATTTCATCTTTTAAGGGTTTTGATTCTCATCTGGTGCATCTTCTGAGTCATCATCAATGAAAGATACATCAGCTGAGTCACCCTTTTTCTCTGCAATTTGGAATGCTTTACGTTGGAGATATAAATCTCGAATCATGGCGTATTGATCACCTTGTAAGGTCTGATCGAGATCCAGATATTGAGCGCGCGTATCAACCGCTTGTAACATATTACTTGACCAATAAAGACCATCTTGATCATCCATAACATATTTCTGTGGGCGTGCTTGGGCGTCTACTGCTAAACCAAAACCATCACGTAAGGTACTTGGACCGAAAAAAGGCAACATCAGGAATGGGCCAGAAGGAACACCATAGTAACCGAGAGTTACACCAAAATTCTCTTCCTCAGTTGGTAAACCTAAACGGCTGGCAGGGTCAGCTAAACCAAGAGTTGTTAACGTATTAATTGTAAATCGACCTAGGGTTTTTGCCGCACGACCAGGACGGCCTTGAATAAGCTGGTTAACAGCATTCCAAGGTTCTCCAAGATTTTTACGGAACTGACGATAAGAACCACGTACATCTTCTGGAGTCTTTTCTCTATATTGCACAGCAACTGGGCGTAAAAAATTTCGGTCCAACATGTCATTAAATGAGTAAATTGGACGATTTAATGATTGTAATGGGTCTTTTACAGGATCTGGTTGTGCCGCATTCGCATTAACTTTTAAATCTTTAACTTTAATATTTTTTAAATCTTTAATAATTTGTGAGCGCGTATGAGTCGGTGCTGTTTCTTCTAGTGAGCTAGCATCAGAAGATTCACTTATAGTATTTTCTTGAGCATATAGAGAGGTGCAAACACCTACAGATAATACGCTTAGTAAAATTAAATTAGAATAATTCATATAATTCCTTAACCGCCAGCCAGGCTAATACTTAAATGTGCAGTTGGGTGGAGATATGTTTTAATACAAAATTGATAACCTATTATCAATGTAAAATTGATCAAATAATATAGATAAAATGCTAAAAAGCATAAAAAGTATCCAGTTAATGATATTGATTTAAAAAAAGGGTTGCAAAGGGAATGTAATGGTCTATAATGCACATCCATCGGCGGTGATGTAGATAGAAACTTGTTGAAAAA
>NZ_JAVIMC010000131.1:432-924 GCF_031196995.1 Acinetobacter sp. 12966 | reverse complement strand
TTATGCACAACGAGAAGTACAAGCGCGAATTGAAGGCGATAAAGTAACAGTTCAAAAGATTGATACGTATATCGCAAGTAATGACAGTGCTCTTGCAACTGTACGCCAATCTGCACAAGTTGCAGTTGAGCAGTCAGCTGCAAATGCTGAAGCAATTGATTCAATTAATCTTGAGCTTGACGATAAAGCTTCAACTGGTGCACTTGAGCAAGTTAAGTCTGATATTAAGAATGTAGATGACAAAGTTCTTGCCCAAACTACAAGGATTGATGGAGTTTACGCGCAAATCAATCCTCCATTGATCGGGTCAGAATCTGACTTAATCGGAAATGAAGGAGGTTATGCAGGTGTCTGGTCAGAGCAATCTGCTCGTATCGAAGGTGATTTGGCCCAAGCTAAACTTACTGAACAGCTTTCTGCTCAGATGAATGAGAACAATGCCGTATTCAAGCGCCAGCTCGAGGCAAATTCAAGTGCTATTTCTTCAACGAT
>NZ_JAVIMC010000131.1:0-413 GCF_031196995.1 Acinetobacter sp. 12966 | reverse complement strand
CATGGTTCAATGAACGATGGAACTACTTCAACTTTCATATTCAATTATGATGCAATTCAGTTTGGTACGCCTGTCGGTGTTGATGGTGTAGAACCTAAACCATTAATGACCTTGCAAAACACTCCGGTTACTTTGCCAAACGGTACTGTTATTCCGCGTGGTTTGTATGTCGACAATGGTAGTTTTGGGTATATCAATGCGAATCGAATCTGGGCTGAAAACTTAAGTACTATTAGTGCAGACTTGGGGACAATTAAAGTCAAAACTGCGAATATTGAAGATGGCGCAATTGATACTTTAAAAATTAAAGATGAAGCTGTAACAGTTCCAATAGGTGTAAAAGCAATTGATGTAAAGACTATCACTACTTTTGCAGGTGGAGTTACAAGTGGACAGCCTAATAATGATTTTAA
>NZ_JAVIMC010000130.1:0-239 GCF_031196995.1 Acinetobacter sp. 12966 | reverse complement strand
CTCTTTTGCATGATACTGGAGGCAGGACCCGAAGCTTTGGCTCCTGTGTGACTTATTACAGAGGGCAGGACATGAAAAATGCATAATTTTTTATTCTTTTCTCATGGAATGAGAACATTTTAGAGCATCAAGTCAAACAGAAGCAGTCCGAAAGTGTCTTATTGTTAGACTACAAAATGGATTATGACATGAAGAGTGACAATTATAGTACTTTTTGTCTGTAAATTGTCAAGAGTCAT
>NZ_JAVIMC010000129.1:0-243 GCF_031196995.1 Acinetobacter sp. 12966 | reverse complement strand
TAACGATTGCCACGCTTGTTTTCAAACTTCGGTGCGTTATCGATAGCGCGCTGTTCTACAGTTGGTGCAGGATACAAAGGTGTCGCTGGTCGTACAGTTGCATCGGCAGGATACTCAAGCGGGGCAAGTTGCTTAAAATTTATTAGCATAAATTTCTATATTTTCAGATGTTTTAGATGTCTGAACCGCGTTTGCAAAGTCACCCCCCTGAAATTTTAACCCATGAATCTTCATATTTTTTAC
>NZ_JAVIMC010000013.1:0-209 GCF_031196995.1 Acinetobacter sp. 12966 | reverse complement strand
CTTACTCGTAATAAGCGCAGTGTTTGGCAAGTTTCTACAAAGCCATACAAGGGTGCTCATTTCGCAACATTTCCAATGGACTTAATCGAGCCATGTGTATTAGCAGGATCTCGAGTCAATGATGTTGTATTTGACCCATTCATGGGATCCGGAACAACAGCAGCTGTAGCACTAATGCATAACCGTAATTATTTAGGGTGTGAATTGAA
>NZ_JAVIMC010000128.1:0-202 GCF_031196995.1 Acinetobacter sp. 12966 | reverse complement strand
TGGATAGACAGACAGATAGATAGATTTTACATAACCTTTGTATGTGTGTACATGAGATATCACACAACTGCACCCCATTCCACTCATTCCAACTAAAAATATCTAATTAATTTATCCATGGTATGAGATATTAAACAAAATGTAATTTTTTTTTTCTTACCACTCTGTATGACCCCATTCACTCACTGTCAGCAGCCTAGGG
>NZ_JAVIMC010000127.1:0-916 GCF_031196995.1 Acinetobacter sp. 12966 | reverse complement strand
TTGGTCGCTGCGGTGTGGAACTGGAACCTCTGGCCAATGCCTTAAAACAGGTGGTGCTGCAACAGCGGGTGATCCATGCCGATGAAACGCCGGTCACCATTATGCGGATGGGTGAGAATGAGAAAAAACCGAAGAAAGGTTATGTCTGGGCCTATGCCACCACACAGTACAATCCAGTTCAAGCGGTGATCTATGACTTTCAGGATAGCCGTTCAGGTCAGCATGCAGAAGAGTTCCTGAATGGCTGGCAGGGCCATCTGGTCTGTGATGATTACAGTGGTTATAAAGCACGCTTTAAATCAGGCGATGTCATTGAGGTGGGCTGCATGGCACATGCACGTCGTAAATTTCATGAACTGCATGTGACCGGGAAAAGTCAGATCGCTGAACAGGCATTAGTGCTGATTCAGAAACTGTATGCCATAGAAGCAGAACTCAGGAAAAAGACCGATAGTACAGCAGAACACCGCCGCGAATACCGACAACAGCACAGCCAACCGGTGAGGCAACAACTGTATGAATGGCTCAACCAACATGATCTGACGGTGCCATCGAGTTCTCCAACCGCCAAGGCGATCAATTACAGTCTGAAGCGTTGGCCAGCCTTAAGCCGCTATCTGGATGATGGCAATCTACCCATTGACAATAACTGGGCAGAGAACTCAATGCGTCCCTGGGCATTGGGCCGTAAGAACTGGTTGTTTGCAGGTTCGCTGCGCAGTGGACAGCGAGCGGCAAATATCATGACTTTAATCCAGTCAGCAAAGCTGAATGGCTTGGATCCGTATGCCTATTTAAGTGATGTGCTGAAAAAGCTACCGACACATAAAGTGACCCAGATTGAAGAGTTACTGCCACACTGCTGGAAACCTAAATCGAATTAAAAAATTGGTATGGGATTCAGCGGACGCTTACG
>NZ_JAVIMC010000126.1:0-10356 GCF_031196995.1 Acinetobacter sp. 12966 | reverse complement strand
GGTTTGTGCAACAAAGCCATTTCGAAGTGCTGAGCAACCGCTCGAATAGATTGGCCTTCTTCAAGCTTGGCTAATATTTTCTTTCTAAAATGTATTGTATTGGTATCGGTATTGTATTGGTTTTTTTGCGTGCTTACTATACGTTGTCTGGGGCAACGGAAGTGTTTCGACCCGACTCTGGAACGCGATCCGCAGCGACGACTAGGCAATTCCGCACGTTGGCCTGATCAGGTCGCCCCGCTGCACCTTGTCTGAGCAGTCGACCTGCATCAATGGGGCGGGAGATCGCTGTACATTGAATGTTGATATTCTTTCCTGATAAGCGCAGTATCTTACAAAGTCTTGCAAGGATTTCCTTGGCCGGAACCGCAAAGCGACGCGATTGGAGAGGGCGAAATGAAAGCGCACCTACAGGTGATTTTCACGCTCGATGAATTGGCAGCGTACTTGAAAGTCGGCAAGCGGAGTGAGCGAGAGTCTTCAATTTTTCTTCTGGAGGTGTGACATGGACATTGATTTCAAGAAATTGGCTCCCTGGAACTGGTTCAAAAAGGAGCAGGAAGAACAACAGAGCACTGCCTCGCTGCCGGTGCAGCGCAATGACCTGCAGGTGTCGGGTGGGCCCGTCAGTCCCATCCTGCAATTGCATCGCGAGATCGACCGCCTGTTCGACGACGCGTTTCGAGGCTTCGGTTTCCCGACGCTGGCCATGCCACGCTGGCCGTCGGACTGGCCGGGCATGCTGAAGCCGGCGCTGGACATCCAGGAGACCGACAAGCAGTACAAGATCGCCCTGGAAGTACCCGGCGTCGACGAAAAAGACATCCAGATCACGCTCGACAACGACGTGCTGCTGGTGCGCGGTGAAAAGCGTCAGGAGCAGGAAACGAAAGACGGCGGTTTCCACCGGGTGGAGCGCTCCTACGGTAGCTTTCAGCGCGCTCTGAACCTGCCGGCCGATGCCAACCAGGACACGATCAAGGCCGCTTTCAAGAACGGCGTGCTCACGATCACGATGGAAAAGCGCGAGGCCAGTACGCCCAAGCAGGGGCGCTCGATCCCGATCAACGGCTGACGCGGGGCAGCGCGTTTTTCTCAAAAACCAAAAAGAAATGAGGCACCGTGATCGGCGGTGCCTCTTCAGATCAATCTTTACAGGAGTATCAGCATGGACAGAAAACAATGCCAGGTCTGCGGCCAACCCGCCACCGTGCGGGTGGAAGCCAATCTCAACGGTCGTCACAGCACCATGCTGTTGTGTGACGACCATTACCGTCAACTGGTGCGCCAGCAAAAGCGCACCGTCTCGCCGCTGGAAGCCTTGTTCGGCTCGCGCAGCGGCCTATTCGAGGACTTCCTCGGCAGTGACTTCTTCCGCATCGGCGACGACGCGACGCCGATGGCCGCCGATACCGATGACGTGGTCGATGCCTCGTTCGGCGAGCCCGCCGCCGCAGGTTCGGGTGCGCCGCGCCGTCGCGGCAGTGGTTTGGCCAGCCGCATCAGCGAACAGTCGGAAGCCCTGCTGCAGGAGGCCGCCAAACACGCTGCCGAATTTGGCCGCGCCGAGGTGGATACCGAACATCTGCTGCTGGCGCTGGCCGACAGCGACGTGGTCAAGACCATCCTGGGTCAGTTCAAGATCAAGGTCGATGACCTCAAGCGGCAGATCGAGTCCGAGGCCAAGCGCGGGGACAAGCCGTTCGAGGGCGAGATCGGCGTGTCGCCGCGCGTGAAGGATGCGCTCAGCCGCGCTTTCGTGACCTCCAATGAACTCGGCCATTCCTATGTCGGTCCGGAGCACTTCCTGGTCGGTCTGGCCGAGGAAGGCGAAGGGCTGGCCGCCAACCTGCTGCGCCGTTACGGCCTGACGCCGCAGGCGCTGCGCCAACAGGTCAGCAAGGTGGTCGGCAAGGGCGCCGAGGATGGCCGCGCCGAGACGCCGACCAACACGCCGGAACTCGACAAGTACTCACGTGACCTGACCAAGATGGCGCATGACGGCAAGCTCGACCCGGTGATCGGCCGTGCGCAGGAGATCGAGACCACCATCGAGGTGCTGGCCCGGCGCAAGAAGAACAACCCGGTGCTGATCGGCGAGCCGGGCGTGGGCAAGACCGCCATCGTCGAGGGGCTGGCGCAGCGCATGGTGGCCGGTGAAGTGCCCGAGACCTTGCGCGACAAGCGCCTGGTGGAACTCAATATCAACGCCATGGTGGCCGGCGCCAAGTATCGCGGCGAGTTCGAGGAGCGCGTGCAAAAGGTGCTGAAGGAGATCTCCGAGCACCAGGGCGAGCTGATTCTGTTCATCGACGAGGTGCACACCATCGTCGGTGCCGGCCAGGGCGGTGGCGAAGGCGGGCTGGACGTGGCCAACGTCTTCAAGCCGATGATGGCGCGCGGCGAGCTGAACCTGATCGGCGCCACCACGCTCAACGAGTACCAGAAATACATCGAGAAGGATGCCGCGCTGGAGCGGCGCTTCCAGCCGGTGACGGTGCCCGAGCCGACAGTGGCACAGGCCATCATGATTCTGCGCGGCCTGCGCGACACCTTCGAGGCGCACCACAAGGTCAGCATCTCTGAGGACGCGATCATCGCGGCGGCTGAGTTGTCCGACCGCTACATCACCGCCCGCTTTTTGCCCGACAAGGCCATCGACCTGCTCGACCAGGCGGCCGCGCGCGTGAAGCTGTCGGCCACGGCCCGGCCGGTGGCCGTGCAGGAGCTGGAGTCCGAACTGCACCAGCTGCGGCGTGAACAGGATTACGTGGCCGCGCGCAAGCAGTACGACAAGGCCGCCGAGCTCGGCAAGCGCATCGAGGCCAAGGAGGCCGAGCTCAAGAAGCTGATCGAGGGCTGGGAGCGGGAGCGGGCCTCTGGCAGTGCCGAAGTCAAGGCAGAACACGTGGCCCAGATCGTTTCGCGCCTGACCGGCATCCCAGTCAACGAGTTGACGGTGGAAGAGCGCGAAAAGCTGCTGCACCTGGAACAACGGCTGCACGAGCGCCTAGTGGGACAAGACGAGGCGGTCCGTGCCGTGGCCGATGCCGTGCGGCTGTCTCGCGCGGGCTTACGCGAAGGTAGCAAACCGGTGGCTACCTTCCTGTTCCTGGGCCCGACCGGGGTGGGCAAGACCGAGCTCGCCAAGGCGCTGGCCGAGTCCATCTATGGCGATGAAGGTGCGCTGCTGCGCATCGACATGTCCGAGTACGGGGAACGCCATACCGTGGCACGTCTGGTGGGGGCGCCTCCAGGTTACATCGGTTACGACGAAGGCGGTCAGCTCACCGAGAAGGTGCGGCGCAAGCCCTACAGCGTGTTGCTGCTGGACGAAATCGAGAAGGCTCACCCCGACGTCTACAACATCCTACTGCAGGTGTTCGACGACGGGCGGCTCACCGACGGCAAGGGCCGGGTGGTGGATTTCACCAATACCATCATCATCGCCACCTCGAACTTGGGCTCGGACATCATCCAGCGTCGGCTGAAGGCCCGTGACGCCGCCGGCGAGGAATACGAGAAGACCAAGTTCGAGGTGATGGACGTGCTGCGCGGACACTTCCGCCCCGAGTTCCTCAACCGCATCGACGAGATCATCGTCTTCCATGCGCTGGGCAAGGAGGAGATCCGCCATATCGTCGGCCTGCAGCTCGATCGTGTGGCCCGCAACGCCGCCAGCCAGGGCGTGACGCTCACCTTCGATCAGACGCTGATCGACCATTTCGCGGAAGAAGGCTACAAGCCGGAGTTCGGTGCGCGTGAACTCAAGCGCCTGATCCGCAGCGAACTGGAAACGACGCTGGCGCGCGAGATGCTCGGCGGCGGCATTGGCAAGGGCGATCACGCCAGCGCCCGCTGGGACGACAAGGCCGAACGGGTGGTCTGCGAGCGCCAGGAGCCACCCGCGAAGCCGGCCGAGCCTGAGAAGCCCGATGCCGCGAAGCCGGCCGAGACGCCGCCGAGCGACGCGAGCAAGCCTGCGCGCAAGAAGAAGTCAGCGGGCGGCGAATCTTGAGCGATGGGGGCTGTCGTGTCCGACCCCAACGGGCTGACATGGGCAGCCACCCTCGTGCCGCTGGCGGTCACTATCCCCACAGCGGGGCACACGGTCATCTTCAAGCGTGACCCTCGATCGGCCACGCTGTGGGTGCTGCTGATCGCGCTGTTGCCGCTGGGCGGTTCGCTGCTGTATGGGCTGTTCTGCATCAACCGTTACCAGCGGCGGGCGCGGCGGCTGTTTCCGGGGGCAGATCCTGCTGTTCGGCAGGACCTCACGCCTACGATGCCCCAGACCGTATCGGCGCCGTTTGCCGGCCTGGCGCACCTGGTGGGACGTGCCACCGGCCAGTCGCTGACCAGCGGCAAGATCGACAACGCCAAAGCGGAACTCGCCCGAGCACTGAACACCCTGGTGGTGACCTCGGTCGCCTTTCCTCTGACCGTGCTACGGGCCGAAGCCGCGATCGCAAAAGCTGAAAAGCTGGCCGAGACCGACAAGCGCGATGCCAAGCAGAACGAGGAGCTCAGCACCTTGCTGTCGTCCGTGTGCACGGAGATCGAGATGGCGCAGATCCTGGGTTATGGCAAGAAGGCAGACTTCAAACCCATCTTCGATCAGGTGAAGTTCATTGAGCAAAAGTCGGCTGGTGGCAAAAGCGGCAAGGGATGGTTCGACGAGTTGAAGACGCGCATCCAAAAGCTGTTTTGAGGTGATGAAGGGGCTGACTGCTCTGTCGGTCAGTCTCGCGATGTTCGCATTCAGCCCCAATAGATTCGCCTATTTTCACTATCTCATACGAGGTATATCACCATGAATGAGCAAACACCGAATCCCAATGCGACGAACGAAGGAATAAACGAACAGGCCGCGGTAAGCAGCCTTCCTGTCAGTCCAGAGGCCAAGCCTGAAGTCGTCACGGAGGTACAGCCTGAGGTTCAGAAGGAAACGGACTCGCAGGCGGCAGACAAACGTAAACAAGTCCTCGATGAGGCCGTCTCGGCCTTGTCGCTGACCAAATCAGCGCTGGCCGCACTTGACGGCAAGGACACTGCACGCGCATTGGCAACGCTGGCCGAAGTGACGGGAAAGCTGGAGCTGATCGTCGCGCGCGAACCCACGCTCGCCCTGGCCGGCGTTGATGTGCGCACCATCGTGCACGACTTGTTCGCCAACACGGAAACCATTGAGGCGATGACCGACGAGGCGCTGGATGCCCTCAAACATGGCGAGGTGCAACGGGCTCGCCACGTGCTGGCTTTGCTGGCCAGTGAAATCGTGATCACAGTCACCAACATCCCTTTGGCGTCCTATCCCGCAGCCGTGAAGGCAGTCGTGCCGCTGATCGATCAGGGCAAGATCGAAGAAGCCAAAGCCGCGCTGCAGTCAGCGCTCAGCACGCTGGTCGAGGAGCGCAGCGTGCTTCCGCTGCCCGTCCTGCGTGCGAAGCTGCTCCTGAAGCGCGCAGAGCCCCTGGTAGAAGATGGTCAGCGCAGCGAAGCATCCAATGAGCGCCTGAAGACATTGTTGAACGAAGCCCGGCAGCAGTTGGAAATGGCAGAACTGCTGGGCTATGGTAAAAGGAAGGACTTTGAGCCCCTATACGCTGAACTCAAGAAAATCAAGGAAAAGACGGGAGGGGGAGGCTGCGGAAAAGGCTGGCTCGATGAAGTCAAGGCAAAACTGTCCAAGTTGTTCTGAAACCGCTGGAGAGGGGGCGCATAGCGCCCCCTCTCTTGTCCCATGAGTGTTTGATTTTTTATTTTGTATAGATCTTTAGGAGATATTGCATGAACACAGATACCATCGCCAATTCCAATGCGGATGACCCCACCAAAGCACTGTGTTCGCTGAGCCAAAATTGGTGGCTTTTTGTGCTGCGCGGTGTCTTGGCATTGATTTTTGCAGCCCTCGCGTTCTGGATGCCACAATCGGCTCTGTTGGCCATGACCATCATGTTCGGCGCATTTTCCTTGGTCAATGGCGCGTTCAACTTGTTTGCAGCGGTGCGCCATATCCAGAAAAAAGAGCGCTGGGGCTGGCTGCTGTTCAGCGGCATTGTCGGCATACTTACGGGCGTCGTCGTCCTGGTTGCTCCTTGGGTCGCCACGATAGTCTTGGCTTCTTTTTTATGGGCTAGCGTGGGCTTCTGGGCGATTTTCACCGGTGTGCTGGAGATATCCGCCGCCGTTCGGCTGCGTCGGGAAATCAAGGGTGAAATCTGGCTTGCCCTCAGTGGACTGCTCTCGATTATACTTGGCGCTATCGTCTTGTGGATATTTTTTACCCGTCCGGTCGAGTCATTCGTGGCCGCAGGCTGGCTGTTGGGTTTCCATGCGGCAGTCTATGGCGTCACGCTTTTGTTCTTTAGTTGGAGTCTTCGCAAAACGCGCCTGGGGTAAGAGCGTGCCAAACCAAAATCTATGGATATGAGCATCCTCGATTCATACCTCCATAGAAATGACATCGAAGGAGTCATACATGCAGATGCAATATAGCTATCGAGCTATCGACAAAGAGTTTCATGAACCTTGGCAGAGAGCTTTGGGAAATGTGATCGAGCATGCCCTCAAGCCATTGCTCGACAAACACACTAAAGATTCAGCGCAACTTCAAATCATCCTTGATCGCGACAAGATCAAGCGGCAATTTCTGGCCAGTGGCTATATGCACCTGCCCGGCAAAAAGATTGTCAGCGTTACTGCATCACATGACGAGCTGACGCCCCTCGCGCAGATGCTCGCAAAGTCGTTGTTCCGTCAGGCCAAGAAGCATTTTGACCGACTGCATGCTCAGGATCAAATCAAGCGCAAAGCACGACGCGAGCGCTTGCGCGAGCTCAAGGTGCGGATTGCCGCAAAACCCGCATCAGCCGCCCATAAGGCCGAGGTGACCCGAATGCCTCTACTGTCGAAACTTGAGGCTGTCGCAAGGCGTGAGCTGGCTTATCTGCGGGCCGTCGGCGATTTACCGCGCGATTATCCGACGCTACGCGACGTGGTGGATGAAGCGATTGTCCGAGCTGAGGTGGAATGGCAATCCGTGCCGGGGGAAAAAAAGGCTTACACCGGTCTTTTGAAGCATCTGTTCGCCGTCCTGGATAACGAAGTGGCAAGCAGCCGGCAATTTGGCGAATTCGTTTCTCTGGACGCGCCGGTCGAACCGGATGCCCAAGACGTGGCCGAGGCCATGGTGGAAGAGGAAATCTTCGAATTTTATCAGCCCGATGACACACTCAAGCTGGCCGATATCTTCGCTGGCAGTCAGCATCCCGATGTCGCAACGATCGCGGAACAGGAGGAGCTGATTGATCGGTCGAGCGAGTTCGCTTTTGCATTTGACCTGCTGAAGGACATGCCGCGTTTGTGGCGGCGCATTTTTCTGCTTATCCGTGTGGACGGGCTGAATGCCAGCAGCGTCTCTGAAATCCTGCTGATTCCTAATAAGGAAGATGCTGTCCGAAGGTGGCTCATGCAGGCCGAAGCATTCATCGCTGCTCATCTGGAAGAGGCCGGAGTAAGCAAAAACGGGAACGATTGGCTCCAAGGCGTTGATTGGTCGGCATTGTCTGTGACCCGAAGCGAGGCAGCCTCACTGTGGTCCAAGGAGGCGAACCATGAAGAATGATCTTCACCTCGTCTGCCCGCATTGCCAGTCCATCAACCGCGTACCGACTGCGAAGCTATCGGAACATCCCAACTGTGGCCGCTACCAGCAGCCCTTGTTCACGGGCGAGCCCATCGAGTTGACCACGGCGACGTTCTCGCGCCACGTGGAGCGCAGCGATCTGCCGCTGCTGGTCGATTTCTGGGCGCCATGGTGCGGGCCGTGCAAGATGATGGCGCCACAGTTCCAGCAAGCGGCGAACCAGCTCGAACCGAGGATCTGGCTGGCGAAGGTGAATACCGAGGCTGAGCCCCACCTGGCCGCGCAGTTCGGTATCCGCAGCATCCCGACGCTCGCCCTGTTCCAGAGTGGGCGGGAGATCGCCCGTCAGGCCGGCGCGATGGGCACGCAGGACATCGTGCGCTGGACGTCGACGCAAGTGGGACGCTGACCGATGCAGGGCTTGCTTGGTGCTACGTTAATCCTGCTGGCGGCTTGCAGCCTGGCGGCGATGGCGACGGCGGCGTTCAGAGTGCCCGCCTTGCTGGGGTATCTCTCTGTCGGCGTTGTACTGGGCCCCTCAGTCATCGGCGTGATCGCGCCGGGGGAGACGCTGAGCTTTCTGTCCGAGCTGGGCGTGGCGCTGCTGTTGTTCATGGTCGGACTGGAATTTTCCCTCGGACACTTCTGGCTCGCCCGCAGGACAGTGCTGATGGCGGGCGCTCTGCAGATGATCGCCGTGGCCCCGCCGCTGATCCTGCTATTGATGTGGCTGGGGCAGCCCGGCCAGAGCGCCGTGCTGCTCGGCACTGCGGCGGCCATGTCGTCCACGGCGCTGGTCAGCCGACAACTGGCCGACCAAGGCGAGCTCACCACCCGCCACGGCCGCAGTGCCATCGCCGTGCTGGTCTTTCAGGACCTGGCCAGCGTGCCCCTGTTGGCCTTGCTGGCGATCTGGGCGCGCGGCGAGTCGCCGAAGATCGAGCATGTGCTGCTCGAAGTATTCGGTGTGCTGCTGCTGTTCGCGGCAGCGGCCCTCGCCTCGCGCCGTCTGTTGCATGGTCTGCTGGGCTGGGTGGCGCGGCGGGGCCACGAGGAATCGTTCGTGCTCGTCTCCTTGTGCGTGGTGGTGGCTGCCGCCGCCGCTGCGCACGCGGTCGGCGTATCCGCCGCCCTGGGGGCCTTCCTCGCCGGGATGGTGCTGGGCGAGAGCGACTTCCGGCACCACATGGAAAGCCACCTCAGGCCGTTTCGCGATGTGCTGTCGGGCCTGTTCTTCGTGACCATCGGCTTGCAGCTGGATGTCGCGCAGATCGTGGCAGCACCGCTGGCGGTACTGGGCTGGCTGTTGGCCTTGGTGCCTCTCAAGATGGGGCTGAACTTTCTGGCTCTGCGCGCAACCCGCCTGTCGGCGCTCGACGCCTGGCGCACAGGCATCGTGCTGGGGCATGGCGGCGAGTTTGCGCTGCTGCTCCTGGGCATGGTCATGCAGCAGCACTTGGTTGCCGCCAACGTGGTGCAACCGATGCTGATCGCGTTGGTGCTGAGCATGGGGTTGGCGCCGCTCCTGATCCGACACCATGACCGTTGGGCGCGGGCATTCAGCCGCTCGGGCGCACTCGGTCAGCCACCGCAGGCCGAAGAAGGCGAAGTCGCCGAGCGGGCGCGGTCGTTGCGCGACCATGTGATCATCTGTGGGGCGGATGAAGTCGGGCTGCTGCTGAGTCGAACGCTGCGTCTGGCAGGCGTGCCGCATTTGCTGCTGGAATCGGACCGCCAAAGGGTCGAAGCGGGTCGTGCGACGGGGGCGCCGGTGTCGTATGGCGATGCCAGTCGGCTCGACACCCTGGCCGCCGCCGGATTGGCCCATGCCCGTCTGGTGGTGCTGACGCTTGTTCGTCCGCAGACGGCCGAGCGCATTGCGCGAGCGGTCCTCGAACGCCGCCCGACCTTGCCCTTGGTGGTGGCCACTGACCGCGTAACGGATGCCCAGCTTTTGCGTAATCTGCCCAATGTCAGGCTGTACCCGTTGTACCTGGCTTTGGGACTGGGGCTGGCCGAGCAGGTGCTGTTGATGCTGGGCATCAATGCCGACTACGTCAACCGCCGGATCGAGGAATTACGGCAGACACTCAGTGAGTCAGGTGGGGATAGACCATGAACGGGCCGGCCATTGGGTTGATGGTGTCGCTACTTGCCAATATTGGCATGGCGGTTGCGCGTGGGGTTTTGCTCGTACCAATCGCCAGAGGCGCGACGAGCTGAAGCTTCGCCAACAAGCGAAAATCGACGACAACGAACGGATCGCCATCGCCCTGGAAGGCGCAGAATTGGGGTTCTGGGAATGGGATATCGCCACCGACAGCTTCAGGCTTTCTGCCCGCAGTCTGGCGATGTTCGGCTTCACCTCCGACGACGAGAAGATTGGCGCCACCCATGCCGCATGGCAAGCGCGTATTCACCCGGAGGATTTACCGGTCGTTCTGGCAAAGGTGCGCGCTTATCAAGAAAACCCGTCGGAGCGATTGGAGTGCGAGTACCGCGTTCGTCATCGATCCGGCGTTTGGATTTGGGTTTTGGATCGCGGCCGATGGCTGGGTGACGCGGGCAGGCAACTGATAGTCGGCACTCTGCTCAACATCTCTTCTCGCAAGGAAATGGAGCAGCAGTTGCTGCGTATGGCGATCACCGACCCCTTGACCGGCTTGTCGAACCGGCGGGCGTTTAACGAGGCTTTGTTGCACAAACCT